>CAZKOV010000011.1:13081-21023 GCA_964554465.1 uncultured archaeon | reverse complement strand
GCTTTGATTCCAAGGCTTGTCGGAATGATATAGTCAAGCCCCGGATTATCGCCGATATGGACTATTTCGTCCGGATTGACCTTAAGTTTTTCCAGAACATATGAAAACATATCATGTCCGGTCTTTGAGATCGTTCTCTCATTGGTGATGACGGGCGAATAAAATTTTTCCCCGAAATATTTCCCCAGACCGCTTGCACTCATTTTCATTTCGACGAATTCCTTTGAGGATAAAGTTGTCAAAACGAGTTTGTATTTCTTGGAAAGATAATCCAAGGTCTCTTCAACATCATCGAAGACTGTGATCTCTTTTTTCATATCTTCAAGCAGTTCCTTCCAGTTCGTTATCCCGAGTCTTTCAAACCAGTATTTTATGTCTGTCCAGTGCTCGGTCTTTTCAATGTAACCTGCCTCGTAATATTCAGAAAACACTTCTTTTTTCGCTGTTTCCAGATCGACTTTCTTCTGTTCTGAATATATTTTTGGAATTTCCACGTTCCAGATAAACGTATCAATGGTTTCGTCTACCAACGTGGAATCCATGTCAAATGAGATTACTTTAATCATGTAAATTAATCCTTATTGAAGACTATTAAAAGTTAGCCTGATACAATATCAGAATTTATTTCTGTGCATATTATCTAACATATTATGACAATCTTTGACCGGTTTTCATTACCATATTTTGTCACATCAGAAACGACTGGCTTCCATGGGATATTCAGAAATGCGTATGAGAATTTTGACGCCCAATATGAAGCCGCTGCCGGTATGATTAGAAAAAAACAAGGTAGCAGCATTGTTCTTTTCCTTAATAAAAATGGATTAACCGATTTCATGGTGATGGGAACAAACGAAGAAGGTCATGTGCTACGCTATCTGGCGGCTGTTCATCCTATAACTAATGATGATGTCACTTCTGGTAACAGGCGGTGCCCGCTGAAGGTTATGACGGAATGTATGGAATCGGAATATCCTCCTCCTGGCATTTCTAACCAAGCGGTTCTTCTGATACCGGAAACACCGCCGTTATATTTCGGCCGCAGAAAGAGTCCCTTCACTTACCCTAACAGTTGTATAAGAGCTGCAGGCAAAACTTTCTACGGTGATAAGTTCTATCTTGAGATACCAAGAGCAAAAACTTCGCAGAGTGAACCCATCCCTTTTAATGGGGAGAACTGGATACACATAAGCCACGCCAGAGGTCCTGAAATGAGAGGTGTGATAAGGCTTGGGTGGGTTCATGAAGATTCTTATTGGGATGAAATAGCAAGAAGAAGGCAATATTTAAAAAACGGACCCGGAAAGATTTCTGAAAGAATTATAATTACCGAATGATCATCCATGAAGCACTATCAATGACTGCGTGTTGTCTATCCCTTCTATCATCTGTATCTTCTCCAGAAGTATCCTGTCATATTCTTCGACATCTTTTGCTCGGACAAATGCAACAATGTCTGTTCCGCCGGATACTATGTGAACCTTTTCGACGAAAGGTATTTTCTTAAGTTCTCTGACAAGATCATACTGGCTTTTTTGTTTTTGTTTTAGGGCGGAAAGATTAGCGGAAATCAGTATGTATGCTGAAAATCCTCTGTCAATTTTCTTGTTATCTATATCAATCGTAAACTTCTTAATTACCCCTTCTTTCTTTAAGGATTTTATCCTGTTATGGATTGTTGTTGGAGGAAGGAGTGTTTTCTTAGATATCTGTCTTGTTGTAAAGTCCCCGTGCTCTTTTAAAACTGCAAGAATTTTCTTATCTTTTTCATCCATATAGAACATATGTTCCATAAAATATTTAAATATGACACATAATGGAACTATTATCCATATTTTCTGGAATATATTTATCTATAACTTCTACCAACCGTGTTATCACAAATAATGAGGATTTTATATGTGTGGAATAATTGGAATTTTTGATTTCACAGAATCTCTGTTTTTGGTAAGGGAAAAAGCATTGAAGATGGCTTCATTAGTGAGACATAGAGGTCCAGACTGGAGTGGTATATTTAGTGATGAAAAAGCTGTGTTAGCTCATGAGAGACTTTCTATTGTTGATGTTGAACACGGAGCACAACCCCTAATAAATAAAGAAAATGGTAACGTTTTGGCAGTAAATGGGGAGATATATAACCATATGCTTCTTCATGAAAAGCTCAAAAAAGATCATCAATGGCAAACCAAATCAGATTGCGAGATAATACTTTATTTATATGAAGAATACGGGCCGGAATTTCTGGATATGTTAAACGGGATATTCGCATTTATTTTATACGATAAGAAAAAGGGCGATTATTTTGTTGCAAGGGACCATATAGGTATTGAACCTCTATACATAGGTTGGGATAAAGATGGTGTAATTCACATCGCAAGTGAAATGAAAGCTTTGGATGGTTTTTGTTATAAAGTACAGGAATTTCCACCCGGACATTACTATATTGGAAGCGAAAAGGAATTTGTCAAATGGTATAAACCAAAATGGAAGGAAGAAATTCCTACCCAAGAATTATCACTAGAAAAATTAAGAAAAGGGCTTGAGGATGCTGTAAAAAGACAGCTAATGTCAGATGTGCCTTATGCCGTCCTTATTTCAGGCGGACTCGATTCATCAGTTATAGCTGCTATAGCAACAAAGTATAGGAAAAAGAGAATAGAATCAGGAGATAAGGAAGAAGCATGGTGGCCAAGACTGCATTCATTTTCAATCGGTCTTGAGGGATCCCCCGATCTGAAAGCAGCAAGAAAGGTTGCGGATCATTTAGGAACAGCTCATCATGAAATAGTGTTTACTATACAAGAAGGCTTTGATGCACTCAAGGATGTGATTTATCATTTGGAAACATTTGATGTCACGACAGTGAGAGCAGCAACACCTATGTATCTAATGTCAAGAAAAATAAAATCAATGGGAATAAAGATGGTCCTTTCCGGTGAAGGCGCCGATGAAGTTTTCGGAGGTTATCTTTATTTTCACATGGCTCCTGATTCAAAAGAGTTCCACGAAGAGACGATAAAAAAGCTTTCCCTCTTAAGCAAATTCGATTGTCTTCGGGCGAACAAGTCCACTGCTGCATGGGGCCTGGAAGCAAGGGTTCCATTCCTTGACAAGGAATTCCTTGATATCGCAATGTCTTTTGATCCCAAGGAAAAAATGTGCAGCGGGGATAAGATTGAGAAATATATTCTCAGGAAAGCGTTTGAGGACTATCTTCCGGAAGAGATTGTCTGGAGGCAGAAAGAGCAGTTCTCGGATGGCGTAGGATACGGCTGGATAGATTATCTGAAAGATTATACTAAAAAAACAATCACCGATGAAATGATGGAAAATGCAAAACACAGATTCCCTGTTCAGACACCAACATCAAAAGAGGAGTATTTTTACAGGGAGATATTCGAGAGCCATTTCAAAAACCCTACAGCTGCAAAAACGGTTCCCCTAATACCGACGATTGCATGTTCAACAGAAACTGCATTTAGATGGCATGAAGAATTCAAAAAACATGCTGATCCGTCAGGAAGATCTGTAAAAGAAGTTCATGGAAAATCTCAAAAACAGCATCATTAAAACTATCTTTTTCTTAACTATTTTCTTAATTATATTTTCAAAAATCCAAATGTTTATAAAGGGGCTCAAACAACTATATATTGTAATTTTTGGGAGAGAGAACACAATATCTTGTGTTTTCTTATCTGAGAGTAACAATAAGAATTTTGCTGTGGTTAGTCTGAAGTGTCCATATTGCTCCAGTCAGGAGTCTAAAGTCATCGACAAGAGAACTTCGGAGACTTCCGATGCCATCCGGAGGAGGAGGGAATGTCTGTCCTGCCAGAACCGCTTCACTACTTTTGAGCGCGTTGAAAGGGGAGACCTGCGCGTCATCAAAAAAGACGGAAGAAGGGAGCAGTTCGACCGCCAGAAGCTTGTGGCAGGACTGATCAAGGCATGCGAAAAGCGCCCTGTCACAGCAGAACAGATTGATGAAGTTGTTGATAAGATTGAGGCAGATCTCAGAAAGAGGGGAGAACAGGAAATACCAAGCAACACCATAGGAAACATTTTGATGAAGCATCTCAAGAAGCTTGACAAGGTCGCTTACATAAGATTCGCTTCGGTGTATAAGGATTTTGCAGACCTCGAGGACTTCGGCCGCGAGGTCAATAAGCTTATCAAAAAATAGGGAGTTTGATTTGGGATGAGTTTGGAGAAGATTAAGAAAAGGGACAACAGAATCGTAAAGTTCGAAAAGGACAAGATTACGAATGCTATTATGAAAGCCGTTCAGGCTGTTGGGGGGAAGAACGAAAAAGCCGCGGAGAAACTTGCGGCACAGGTGGTAACTCTTCTGAAAAGGAAGTTCAGGGATGAAATTCCTTCTGTTGAAGATGTGCAGGACATGGTTGAAAAAGTCCTGATAGAAAACGGCCATGCAAAGACGGCGAAGGCGTATATACTTTACCGTGAACAGAGAAAGGCTATCAGGGACGTCAAAAAATTATTATCGGATACGGACATTGTTGATGAATACATAAAAGAAACCGACTGGCAGGTCCGCGAAAACTCCAACATGAGCTATTCGCTCCAGGGATTGAATTTCAACCTTTCATCAAAGATAATAGCAAATTACTGGATGCAGAAAATCTATCCCCGTGAAATCCAGGAAGCCCACAGGTCGGGCGATTTCCACATACACGACCTCGGCGTTCTGGGTGCGTATTGCGTCGGATGGGACCTGAAGGATCTTCTTATATCCGGTTTCAGGGGCGTAAGGGGGAAAATAGAATGCAAGCCTCCTAAACATCTGAGGGTCGCACTGGGCCAGATTATCAACTTCTTCTATACGCTCCAGGGAGAAGCTGCAGGGGCACAGGCATTTTCCAATTTCGACACATATCTCGCACCCTTCATAAGGGCGGATAATCTTGATTACAAGAGGGTAAAACAATCCCTGCAGGAATTCGTGTTCAACATAAACGTGCCGACAAGGGTCGGGTTCCAGACACCTTTTACGAACATAACTCTGGATCTGAAAGTTCCCAATAACATAAAGGACGAGGCGGTAATCATCGGAGGCCAGATGACCGATACGACTTACGGTGACTATCAGAAAGAGATGGACATCTTTAACAAAGCTTTTGCGGAGGTCATGATGGAAGGTGATGCTGCCGGAAGGGTGTTCACTTTCCCGATTCCCACATACAACATTACAAAAGATTTTGAGTGGGACAGCGAGAAATATAAAGGTATCTGGGAGATGACCGCAAAATACGGAATCCCTTATTTTTCCAATTTCATAAACTCCGACATGAAGCCGGAAGATGCCAGATCCATGTGTTGCAGACTCAGGCTCGACAACCGCGAGCTGAAAAAAAGGGGAGGCGGTCTGTTTGGTGCGAACCCGCTCACGGGAAGTATAGGAGTGGTAACGATAAACATGCCGCGGCTCGGTCATCTTTCAAGAAACGAGAAAGAATTCTTTGCAAGGCTTGACAACCTTCTGAAACTCGCAAAAAAGAGTCTGGAGATAAAAAGAAAAATCATAGAGGATTTCACTGACAAGGGTCTTTATCCTTATTCCAAGTTTTACCTCCGGTCAACGAAACAGGCGGTGGGTTCCTACTGGAAGAACCACTTCTCCACAATAGGCCTGGTCGGGATGAATGAATGCGTCATGAACTTCATGGATGCGAACATTGCCGACGAAAACGCAAGGGAGTTCGCCATAAAAGTTCTTGACCACATGCGCGACAAGATCTCGGATTTCCAGCAGGAGACCGGGCACATCTATAACCTTGAAGCAACGCCGGGGGAGGGAACGTCCCACAGGCTCGCGAGGCTTGACAAGAAACTTTATCCTGACATAGTTGTCGCCAATGAATACAACGTCAGGAAGTTCAGGGCGGCTCCGTATTATACGAACTCGAGCCAGCTTCCGGTGAATTACACCGACGATATCTTTACGGCCCTTGATCTTCAGGAGGAACTTCAGATAAAGTATACGGGCGGGACGGTCCTCCACGGATTCGTGGGGGAGAAGATGCCTTCGGGGGAAGCGACAAAGAATCTTATCAGGAAGATCGCGGAAAATTACAGGATACCGTACTTCACCATCACGCCCACGTTCTCGATATGTCCAAAACACGGCTACCTTTCAGGAGAACATATCTATTGCCCGAAATGCGATGAGGAAATAGGTTATACTAACGTGGAGCCGGATGAAAATGCTGCCATCAGGGTTGCTGCGAAATAGGGAGAGTGATTAATATGAGTGAAAAGGTTTCTTCAAAAGAAGAGCTTGAATCAAAGAGGACCAGATGTGAAGTGTTCTCGCGGATAGTAGGATACCTTCGTCCCATTGACCAGTGGAATGACGGCAAACAGGCAGAATTCGAAGACCGCAAGACATTCGACAAGCAACTGGAAACCAACTAAGGCGGTATTAATGCTGATAGGAGGATTCGTCAAGAACTCGCTCATAGATTACCCGGGAAAAATGTCCTGTATTATATTTACACAGGGCTGCCCGTTCCGGTGTCCTTTCTGCCAGAACAAAGAACTTGTCGATGTCCCTGATGATGCGGACTCCATCAAGGAGTCCTTTGTTTTTGATTTCCTGAAAAAGAGGAAAGGTCTTCTGGATGCGGTCGTAATAACGGGGGGAGAACCGACTCTCCAGAAAGACCTCAAAGACTTCATAAAGAAGGTCAAAAAGCTGGGTTATCTTGTTAAACTGGATACGAATGGCTGGAGCCCGGAGATTTTAGGAGACCTGCTTAAAGAGGATTTTGTCGATTTTGTCGCGATGGACATCAAGGCTTCTAAAGACAATTATGAGAAGGCCGCAGGCGTCCCGGTAAATATCAGGAACATCCAGAAGTCCGCCAACCTCATCCGCTCATCCAGACTCCCGTATGAATTCCGGACGACCGTCGTTCCCGGAATTCACGACAGGGAGGACATCAGGAAGATGGCCGAATGGATAAAAGGCTCGGTCCTTTATCTCCAGAAGTTCGTCCCCCAGAATACCCTCGACCCCGAATACGAAAATATCCAGCCTTTCACGACAAAAGAGATGGAAGAGATGAAGAGGATTGCGGGGCAGTTTGTGAAGTGCGGGCTGAGGGTGTGAATCCCTATATTATCAAAGTAACCATAGAAAAGACTGATATATTTATTCAATTTCTATAGTTATCTCTCATTAAATGAGAGAAATAGTTGTTAGTTCAATAACGATGGCGCTAAGATTGATTAATAAATCTTATATTTTCAAATTAATTGTGGTATAATGATTCCTAAAATTCGAGTTGTAATTAATCCGGATATGAGTAATTATGAATATATTGCATGGAATGTTGCAGGCTGTGTTAGGACATTGAAAAATTCTCCCTTTGAATATAGTATTACATTAAAGGTTTATGAATTACATAAAGAAATTCTTAGAAATCGGGGGGCTAGTGAAGAGGAGCTAGCAGTAGGGGATAAATTCGTTGAAGATGCTAAAACAAAATATTTGTCATTTCTGAATTAGTTTTTTCGCGCCATCATTACTTCGTCGCTACGCTCTGACCAAAGGGCATTTAACAACGCTTATACGCTTTCTTTCTTCCAAGTATTCAGAAAGCGGATTCTACACATTGAATACAATTCAACAGCAAAATTCTCAAAATTTAAATATTCTTCTCAATAATAGGTATTGATAATGGGCCCATAGCTCAGCCTGGCGGCAAAGCCGCTAGTTGGAAACTCTCATACATTGTATGAGAGAAGCTAGAAATTCAAAACGAAAATAAATGAAAAGTAAAGGTTTATTGCCGGGCATTTAGAGCACCAGACTCTTAAGTCCCAAGATATACTGAGTTCAAAATTGGTACGAAGCCGACTGGTCGGCTTCCAACCGGTGGGCGATGATCTGGAGATATCTGGGTGTCGCGGGTTCGAA
>CAZKOV010000011.1:4904-12981 GCA_964554465.1 uncultured archaeon | reverse complement strand
AATAAAACCGTCTTCATAGAAATCTGATTTTTCTATCTCACTTTGTGTAGTAGGACAATTGAACAGAATATGTCCCTTTCTGTTACTTTTTCTTTCAGTCAGATATACACTGAATTGATAATTCTTCCCCGTATCCTTTTGTTTGAATCTTTTATCTCTATAAGCTTCTTCAATAGTGCCTATTCTGTAAGTTCTCCCTATTTTTCTGTTCAGTTTAGAACGGTATATAAATTCATCAGAGGAGTCTGCATACCTTGACTTCCACATAATATGACCAATTATAGTACTATATAGTTATAAATTATATAAATTAACAAAGAATTTAAAGTTTTCTCCCTATATTAGATGTCAGCTAACTCCACACTATTATAAATAGTCGTAACTATATAATATAGTTCATTGCGGTGATTCCATAGCACTTGATATTCTGGCACACGAGCTTGTTCCTGATTTTAAAATTCTGAGTGAAAAAGAAAAAGCCGAGATTCTGGAGAAATATGGGATTACCGAGCGTAAACTTCCTAAAATCCCAGACACTGATCCGGTAGTCAGTACAATAAATGCGAAGATAGGCGACGTTCTTGAGATAACAAGGAAATCTGCCACGGCCGGGACATCACTCTATTACAGGCTGGTTACAGGAAAAAAGGTTGTTGTTGAACCCGTTGAAACTGATGAAATAAATTTGGAAGCTGAAGTGGAAGAGGATTCGGAATCCGAACTTGAAGACACGTTAAAAAGCAAAAGTGACGATGAGGACTAAGCTTTGGTTATTATAAATTAAGGAGAGGGGAGAGTGCATTAAATGCCTTTCATAGATGTATTGGATGCTTTTGAAAAGGAAAGAGGATGGGTAAAATTCCAGATCGAGTCTTTCAACAATTTCATTGATTTCGGCCTCCAGAAGATAATAAACGAAGTCGGTACCATAAACATAGGCCAGGAAGGTCTTGAAGACTTCAAGATAAAGTTCGGAAAGGTCGAAGTCGGGAAGCCCGCAATTAAAGAGGCTGACGGCTCCGTAAGGCCGATATATCCGAACGAGGTCAGGACACGGAGCCTTACATACATTGCCCCCGTTTATGTTGAGATCATACCCATTTTCAACGGGGTTCAGGAAAGGAGCGAAACCGTCCATATAGGCGACCTTCCTATAATGGTGAAGGCAAAGCTGTGCAATATATCCAAGATGAACAATAATGAACTTATAAGATACGGGGAGGACCCGGCTGATCCGGGCGGTTATTTCATAATAAACGGCACCGAAAGGGTTCTAATTCTTATCGAGGAGATAGCATCCAACAAGCCCATATTCGAAAAGGATGACAATGAAGATGCAATAAAGGTCAGGGTGAACTCGCAGAGAAGCGGTTTCAAACAAAGGCATCTTATCGAGATGTCGAATTACGGGGAAATAACCATATCCTTTGCCAATATACACAGGCTCCCGGTCGTCGTCCTGCTGAAAGCACTCGGTGTTGAGACTGATAAGAACATATGCGAAATGATTTCAGAATATGACAATATACTGAATATTTTCTACGTAAACCTTTACGAGACAAATGTCATAAGCACAGCGGAGGCTATCGATTTCATAGGCAGAAAACTGAAAATATCCGAAGATTACAGGGTTGAAAGGGTGAGCCAGATTCTTGATAGGTATCTTCTGCCGCATCTTGGGCAGGATATGAAAGACAGGACGCGGAAAGCGAAATATTTGTCAAGAGCAATAAAAAGGACAATAAAGGTCCACTTGGGCGAAGCACCCAGAGATGACATAGATCATTATTCAAATAAAAGGCTGCTCATGTCAGGAAACCTTCTTGAAAACCTTTTCAGGTCGATCCTTCTTGGCAGGTGGGGCCTTATCGCAAAGATGACTTACAATTATCAG
Organism: uncultured archaeon; assembly: GCA_964554465.1. GTDB lineage: Archaea > Aenigmatarchaeota > Aenigmatarchaeia > QMZP01 > QMZT01 > JAADIF01. The sequence goes on along the minus strand of CAZKOV010000011.1, from coordinate 11,087 downwards.
AAACTTATCAAGAGGGGGAAAATCCCGTCTCTTCAATCCATCATAGAGGCGAACACCGTCACAAAACAGATACTTTCATCGCTTGCCACGGGAAACTGGATAGGCGGTCTTACGGGTGTTTCACAAAGACTTGACAGGGGCTCATACAGAAAAACCATATCACACCTGAGGTCCGTAGTGTCCCCACTGACGACAACGCAGGAACACTTCAGGGCAAGGCAGATACACCCTACAGAATGGGGAAGGCTTTGCCCGGCAGAGACTCCCGAAGGTTCTTCTATAGGTTTAAGAAAACATCTCGCTTTGCTCAGTGAAATAACACCGGGATTATCTCTCGAAGAAGAGACAGGCATAATGAAACTCGTTGAGGGGAAATGTAAATAATGGTGAAAAAATGGCAACCAAAAAAGCTGTAAGGGCAGACGTCTATATAAACGGGATTTTCATGGGAGAGACCGTAAACCCTGTTGAGCTTGTGGAAGAAATAAGAAAGAAGAGGAGATTCAATATAATATCCGGCCAGATCAACGTTGCATATTTCCCCGAGACGGAAGAGATAAGGATAAACACGGATTCCGGAAGGGCGAGAAGGCCCGTGGTCATAGTTGAAAACAAAAAACCAAGACTTACTGAAGAGTACATTAAAAAAATTGAGAACGGGGAAATAGGATGGAGTTATCTTCTGGAGCACGGGATAATAGAATTCCTTGATGCGGAGGAGGAAGAGAACTCGTACATAGCGATGACACCGGAAAATGTAGAAAAAGACCATACCCATGTAGAACTTCACCCTTCTTTGATGCTGGGGACTTCGGCAAACCTTATACCTTTTGCTGAGTTCAACCGCGGTGACCGTGTAAACTACGGTGCAAAGATGGTGGGCCAGTCGATAGGCATGTTCACGAACAACTTCCATGTAAGGACTGATACCAAGTTCAACATCCTTTCTTATCCGCAGCTTCCTCTCGTTACAACCAAAATAGATAAGATAATGAAAGGCCATCCCTACGGCCAGAACATTGTTATTGCTATCATGTCATGGGACGGGTATAATCTTAATGATGCTGTTGTCTTAAACAAATCCTCAATTGAAAGGGGTTTGTTCCGCTCTTTGTATTTCAGGACGTATGAAACCCTCAAGAAGAAATACTGGGGAGGACAGGAAGATGCAATAGGCGTGCCTGAACCCGGTATAAGAGGCCATAGAGGGGAAACGGCTTATCAGTATCTTGATGAAGACGGCATGATAAACCCGGAAACCGTCGTAAATTCGGATGATGTTATTATCGGCAAAACTTCACCGCTCAGGTTCCTTTCAAGCGAGGACATGATGAGCGATATTGAAAACAAGAGGGAATCATCTTTATGTGTAAGATACGGGGAAAAGGGAATTGTTGATAACGTCTTCATGAGCGAGACCGTTGACGGGAACCAGATGTTCAAGGTAAAGATAAGGGACGAAAGGATACCCGAGCTTGGGGACAAGTTCGCAACAAGACACGGCCAGAAAGGAGTAGTCTCGCTTGTTGTCCCAGGCGAAGACATGCCTTACACGAAGGATGGCGTTGTTCCTGATTTGATATTCAATCCCCATGGGATCCCGTCAAGGATGACTGTGGGTCAGCTTCTGGAACTTATAGGCGGAAAGGCGGCAGCCCTCATAGGGGAAAAGATAGAAGCTTCGGTTTTCAACGCAACGCCGGAAACCGAAATAAGAAAGATTATGAAGGGTATAGGTTTCAGGGACGACGGAAAAGAGGTGCTTTATGACGGCAGGACAGGCAGAAAATATGAAGCCATGATATTCACGGGCATAGCTTTCTATATGAAGCTTGATCACATGGTCGCAAACAAGATACAGACGAGAGGCAGGGGTCCTGTTGCACTTCTTACAAAGCAGCCGACGGAAGGCCGCTCAAAGAAGGGTGGTCTCAGGCTCGGGGAAATGGAACAGCAATGCCTGATGGCGCATGGTGCCTCTCTTACGCTTAACGAAAGATTCAACTCTGATGACGTATCGTTACCTATATGTTCCAAATGCGGCCTTTTGGCAATTCATGATGAAATTAAGAACAAAAGCCAATGCCCCGTTTGTAAAGAAACGGAAATAATATGGATAAAGACCTCATATGCCTTCAAGCTCATGCTTGAAGAAATGAAATCAATGATGATTTATCCAAAACTGGGGGTAGAGGAAATATAAGATGGTGCTATGACTAGTAATATCAAATCCCTTGAATTCGGAATACTGGATCCGGAAACTATAAGGCAGATGGCAACGATACGCGTAGTCACGTCAGACCTTTATGATGCGGATGGTTATCCTGTTGATGGAGGGGTAATGGATTCGAGGATGGGCGTCATAGACCCGGGAATGAGATGCCGTACATGCGGGGGCAACATAGACCAGTGCAAAGGCCACTTCGGTTATCTTGAACTGGCAAAACCCGTCATCCATGTATTATTCATCAAGGTCGTATACAACCTCATCAAAGTGACCTGCCAGAAATGCAACAGGATAATGACAAAATCTAACACGGGTCTTGACAAGCTGGCAAAAAACGCTCCTGCAAAATGTCCTTACTGCGGCAAACAGCAGAAAAAAGTCGTTTTCATAAAGCCCTATTCATTCTCCTTGGGGAAGGAAGAATTTACTGCGGAACAGATAAGAGGAATGTTTGAAAAAATACCGGATGAAGATCTGAAAAGAGTCGGTTTTAAGGGAGGAAGGCCTGAATGGCTTGTACTTACTCTTCTCCCGGTGTCTCCCGTAAATGCAAGACCTTCAATAACACTTGAAACGGGGGAACGTTCAGAAGATGACCTTACGCATAAACTCGTTGACATAGTGAGAATAAACCAGTCACTAAGGGAGAATATAGACATAGGGGCACCGGAGTTCATAATATCTGACCTTTGGGAACTTGTCCAATATCATGTTTCAACGTTGTTTGACAATGAGCTTACGGGAATACCGCAGGCGAGACACAGGTCCGGAAGGCCTCTCAGGGGGATGATCCAGAGGCTTAAAGGAAAGGAGGGAAGAATAAGGGGAAACCTTCTCGGAAAAAGGGTGAACTTCTCCGCAAGGACCGTCATATCTCCCGATCCGATGATCTCAATCAACGAGGTCGGTGTTCCTGAGGAAGTTGCGAAAGAGCTCACGATTCCCGAATTCGTCACAACGCTGAATATAAACAACATAAAGCTTATGATAATTGAAAACACGATCAATTATGCAATAAGGCCCGATGGAAGGAAGATAAAAGTAACAGAAGATAACAGATCGGACCTGACAGGCATGATAGACATCGGATGGGTCGTGGAAAGGAAGCTGCGTAACGGTGATGTTGTTATTTTCAACAGGCAGCCTTCGCTCCACAAGGTCTCAATAATGGCCCATTATGCAAAGATAATGCCTTACAAGACCTTCAGGATGAACCCCTCGGTGTGTCCGCCTTATAATGCTGATTTTGACGGGGACGAGATGAACCTTCATGCCCTCCAGACGCAGGAAGCCAGAACGGAAGCAGCCCTTTTGATGGATGTAAAAAATAATATAATATCCCCTAAATTCGGAGGCTCTCTTGTGGGGCTTGATCTTGATCAGGTAACAGGTGTTCATCTTCTTACAAAAAATGGTGTGGAATTTACGAGAGAGGAAGCGGCAGATCTGCTCGCCGCAGCAGGAATCGACGCAGAACTTCCCGACAAGAAAAAACTGACGGGAAAGGATATCGTAAGCACGGTTATACCGGCTGAGGTAAACATGAGATTCAAGGCCAACATATGCAAACAGTGTGCAAGATGCCAAAAAGAGAAATGCAAGCATGAAGGCATGGTCATTATCAAAAAAGGGCAGCTACTCTCGGGTGTATTGGATAAGAGCGCGATAGGCGCATTCAAGGGTAAGATAATCAATAAAATCAATACCCTGGGAGATAATGAAAAACTCAAAAATTTCATAGATGACATGGGAAGGATCGGCACGGCATATCTCATGAAAAGGGGTCTCACGATAGGTATATCGGATCTTGACCTTCCCGACAGTGTAATGAAAGAAATAGAAAAGGAGATACAGAAAGCGGAAAGCAGGGCAAATAAACTCGTTACTAAACTCGGAGAACACAGCTTAAAGATTCTTCCGGGCATGACAGAAAAAGAATCTCTTGAAGCGCAGATGCTTAACACGCTTGCCAATGGCCTTAATGAAGTCAGCAAGACCGTTATTAAAAACATCAAATACAGTGACATCATAGCGATGACAGAATCCGGTTCAAAAGGTTCCAACATCAATACAACTCAGATGTCCGCATGTGTTGGTTCTGAGACCATTCTTGGTCAGAGGATACAGAGGGGTTATATGGGCAGAACACTTCCCCACTTCAGGGAAGGGGATTTATCGACAGCATCGCACGGCTTTGTTGCACGTGGTTTCAAGGCAGGCCTTCTTCCGTACGAGTTCTTCTGGAACCTGATGAACGGAAGGGAAGGCCTTATGGACAAGTCACTCAGAACAAGAAAATCCGGTTACATGCAAAGGCGATTAATCAATTCACTTCAGGACCTCAAGGTCTGTGAGGATCTGACCGTAAGAGGTTCAAACGGTGAGATGTTACAGTTTTTCGCGGGTGAAGACGGTATTGATCCTTCCAAGTCCGACTGGGGCAAGTTCGACTGGAAGAGTTATGTAGAGATATGATGATGATTATGAAGTTACCGGAAAAAATTAACGCGGAGGTTGAAGAGTACATCAAAGAGAAAAAAATGACTCCCTCACGGGCTAAAAAATTAGAGAAAGAAGTTCTGGAAGAATACAAAAAGAAGCTTTATTCTCCTGAAGAGGCCATCGGTATAATTTCAGCCCAGTCCCTTTCGGAGCCTGCAACCCAGATGACTATGCGTACGTACCACTTTGCTGGTACCGCGGGTATACAGGTTACACTTGGTCTTCCCCGGCTTCTTGAGATATTTGATGCCAAAAAGGATCCCGAAACGCCCGCAATGACCATTTATATAGACAAGAAGTACCAGACGGAAGCCAAAATCACGAAGATCGCGGAAGCTATCAAGGAGGTAAAGCTGAAAGATGTCGTTACTGCAAGCGTCATGGACATCATTAATCTTGTCGTCAAGTTCAAACTGAATAAAGAGAAGATAAAGAGGCTTGGAATAGAACTGAGCAAACTTTCGACCAGAATTAAAATAAAGAACATCGAAATTGGCCTGCAGGGAAATGAGCTCACGGTAACTTCCAAAAAGGAAAACGTGAACGTGCACAAGTTAAGGTACAAGATTCTTGAAAGCCATGTAAGCGGTATAAAGAACATATCACAGGTCATAGTCACTAAAAACGAATATGATGAATGGGTTATAAGCACCCTCGGATCGAATCTGAAAAAGGTCTGTGAAATAGAAGGTGTTGATGCAACTAGAACCACCACGAACAACATATTCGAAATCCACGATGTATTCGGTATAGAAGCCGCGAGAAACGCCATCATAAAAGAGGCGATGAACACTATAGAGGAACAAGGTCTCGGCGTGGACATAAGGTATGTCATGCTTCTCGCCGATATCATGACGTTCAATGAAAGGATAATGGGCATTGGCAGATACGGCATCGCCGGCCACAAACATTCCGTCCTTGCGAGGGCTTCCTTCGAGGAGACGAAGAAGCATCTTATTGATGCGGCCGTGAAAGGCTTAAAAGACGACCTTTCGGGTTCCGTTGAAAACATCATAATGAACAAGGTTGCACCAATGGGTACTGGAATCTTTACGCTTATAGGAAAACTTCCGAAAGTTCCTGCCGAAGTCAAGAAGGAATATGAAGAGATGGCGGCAGCTGTGGCAAAGAAAAGGGAAGAGGCCGAGGCCGAGAGGTTGAAAAGAATGGAAGAAGCCGACACTAAAGCTGCTGAACCGGAAGAAATACAAGAAGAACCTGTAAAGGAGAAAACCAAGACCAAAAAGGAATCTGCAAAGAAAGCTCCGAAGAAAAAAACTGCCCTCAAAAAGGCCAAAAAACCCGTAAAAACCGCGAAAAAGAAAGCTGCAAAGAAGAAGGTATCGAAGGCACAAAAGAAAACAAAGCAAAAGCCAAAAACAGCGAAAAGCAAATCCAAAAAGAATAAAAAGAAATAAATGCTTAACTTCTATCTATACTTAAACCAATGACTG
>CAZKOV010000011.1:0-4894 GCA_964554465.1 uncultured archaeon | reverse complement strand
CTTAAAATGGAATACGAATTCCCGGAAGGGGCTTCAGCGAGTCTGGAAAATGATACCCTTGTCGTAAAAGGTCCTAAGGGGGAACTGAAGGAGAAGGTATCTTTTCCAAAGATAAACGTCAAGATTTCGAACGGGAAGATGGAACTGACGTCAGAAACCGAGAAGAAGAAAACAAGGGCTGTCATGGGTACGTGGAAGGCCATTGCAAATGGTATGGCTATAGGCGTCACAAAGGGATGGCAATGCGATTTAAAGCTGGTTTATTCCCATTTTCCGGTTAAATTAAAACAGGAAGGTAACAGGCTCGTGGTCGAAAATTTCCTCGGGGAAAGACAGAAAAGGGAGATTGCAATACCTGAGGAAGTAAAGCTTGAAATAAAAGGAAACGACCTTATCCTCACCGGGCCTGACAAGGAAAAGGTCGGACAGGCTGCGGCCCTCATAGAACAAAAAGTTACCATAAAAAAGTTTGACAGGAGAATCTTCCAAGACGGAATATATAAAATCGGAAAAACACATACAATTGAAGAGTGAGAACCATTAAAAATTAAATGGCGAAAATCATGGTTGACGAGAAAAAACTTGAGCTCAAGAAACAGATGAAGAAAAAGAAGCCTTCGTTCAATAGACAGGAAGGGTACAGACATTCTAGGCTCAAGGACGCGTGGAGGAAACCGGCGGGAAAGCACAGCAAACAAAGGATGCATGAGAAAGCGAGGGGAGTTCTGCCGAATCCCGGTTACGGAACCCCGGCCGAACTTCGTGGCCTCAATAAAGACGGTTTTGAGGAAGTTCTTGTGAACAATGAAAAAGATGTGGCTGCTCTCGATCCGAAGACGCAGGTAGCTGTGGTTGCGTCGGGCGTGGGGGCGAAGAAGAAGGAAACCATCGTCGCCAAGGCAAATGAACTGAAAATAAGAATTACCAACATAAAATCATGTTGAACCAAAAAGATATTAAGACGCTTGCGCATAATAATGCTGATAACAGGGATGAGTTGATTGTATGAATACCGTGCTGATTTCGTTCAAGGATCGTTGTCCCATATGCGGGACCAACGGGGCAGTATGGAATAAAAAACCTCAGGTATTCTTATGCCCGCATTGCTCAAGCGTATATTCCGAGTTCGGTCTCGTCCTGACGCCGACAGAAGAGCAGGAAGAGCTGTGGAGCTAAAAGCGAAATCCAAACTTTTCCAAATCAATTTTATTGTTCTTAATTTCAATACATTCTTTCCTCAGAAGCTCAATCTTCTTTTTCGGACCGCTGGCGAATCCTCCGACGGAGCCGTCGCTTCTTACGACCCTGTGGCACGGAACTATTATTGGAGTAGGGTTCTTGTTTAAGGCGTTGCCGACAGCCCTTGAAGCCTTCGGTTTCCCGATGAATTCTGCAATCCGGCCGTAAGTGGTGACCTTCCCTTTTGGAATGAGCCTTGTAGCTTCCATGACCTTATCAAAGAACGTTTTCATGACAATCTCATTTTATAAAAATTAGTTATGAAATAAAAACACAAGTTCAACTCCCGGATATGATAATCATGTATAGAAGATTCGCAATAATGTCCATGGTATATACATTATTGATTTTGAACTGTTGTAGCGGCAATATGTTTAGAAAAAATACCAAATATCATAATATCCCCTATTATCTTCAGAAAACCGTCGGATCCGTAATAAAAAATGCTGATTATTTCAAGTATACGTTAACCCCCGAAGGACGGTTTTCTATTTTATACGAGGACAAGAGTCCCGAAGGATCAAGAATAGTCGGAATTGATGAGAATAACAATGTAACTCTTATCGCAAGTTCATTCAATTCAGGCGTTAATGTACATAAACCAGAAAACAGTGCATGTGAACAATATACAGACACAACAACCACTGCTGTTGATTTTTATCCCATTGACGGTAATATAGATCTTGCGGACATTAAAGTCAACGAAAATACTTATCTGGGATTCGGCCGTTTCGGTATTGTCAGCAGATCTACCAAATACAGATTTATCAGCCCCCATGAACCGCTTTTCGAAAAAAGTAACAAGTTACATCAGAAAATACTGGGAATTAATCCCAAAAAGGCTATAAGAAGGTACCCACCGTTACCACATTCAAAAACAGCACAGTGTATATAGACTTTTGTTCAAATTTAATAAGCATAAATACAACAAATAACCATATGGCGGAGAAGAAAGAGCACAGGAAAATAGCCAAAGACGATGTAATACAGTTCGTTCTCAAAGAAATAATGAAGGAAAAGAGACGCGTCGAAAGCCAGCAGGAACTAGTCGAATTGGTCAATAAGAGGCTTTCCAAGGCCGAGAAGTTCTCCGTTTCACCCCAGCGCCTGCGCCTCATGGCTATAGATACGTCGGGAATAAAAGTTCTGGCGGAAACAAGGGAAGGTGACGTCCCTGAAAAATGTCCTGTATGTTATCATTCTCTAAAAAAGAGAAAGATGAAAAATCTCAAGGGCAGGAACGTAGTATATGGTTATACGTGCCCCAAATGTGGCTTTGAATCGGACAGCACAAAAATAGCACCGAGGAAGTATGTTTTTATAGCAAAATAGAAACCAATCGATAAGATTTTATAATTAACTTTTTATTTACTATTTCATGGGAAATTATAGAATAATTGAAAAGGTTCCTGGTTGGACAGGTGTTTATGCATTTAATAGGAATGCTATCATTAAAGGATTCCAGCCGCTTTTAATTTCGATGCATACCTTTTTCAGGGGATTCTACAATGAAAATTATAATACAGCAATCCCTGAAGACAGTAGAATAAAAAGACTAACCATCAAAGGGGATCATAATCATGGATACGTAACTTCAAAATTTCAGTCAATGAAAACATGGCCGGGTACAACACTGATTTTTCAGGAGCATGACATTACTAATGATACGGCAGAGAGAATAAATGCTAAAGGAATAAATAATAATGTTTATTTCATCAAGACAAGAGAACAGGATTCCAAGCTGCTGCATGAAATGGGATGGAAAGAAGCGATTGAATTCATTTCCAATTTTTATAAATCAATTTTTCTCTCTGGTGGCAAGCTGACGGCTATAGGGAAAACAGAAAAAGCCGGTTGCCTTGGCTTCCTTGCATATAAATTAGCAAAAGAAGGTATCCAATTCAGGTTCATTGAAGGCCTCACTTACCAATAATTTTATACATACTTCAGAGTAGCAACCTTTCTCAGCTCATCTATATTTCTGGCATTGAGCAGGAACATCGCTGTTTTTAGTTCTTTTGCAATTCCCTCGAAATATGCCACGACTTCCTTGAATCCCTGTGTCGCCGGCTTCAGGACTGGTGATGCAAAACCAGCAAGTGACGCTCCCATGGCAAGCGCTTTTGCGACTTCTATCCCGTTCCTGATGCCACCGGAGGCTATCAGAGGCAGCTTTACCTCTTCCCTCACTTCGGCAAGGCACTGGGCGGTTGGAATGCCCCATTCATTAAATGTGTCAAAATCAGCATCACTTCTGTATTGTTCCACTTTTGCCCAGGAAGTACCTCCCGCACCCGCGACATCTATTGCTGCTACCTTGCACTCCTTGAGCTGTTTTGCGACCATTCTTGATATGCCACAACCTATCTCTTTTGCTATCACCGGGAAGCCGACAGAAGAAGCTACTTCCTTTATCTTGTAGAAAACGCCTTCCCATTTGGTATCGCCTTCTAGCTGGACCGCCTCCTGTGCAGGATTAAGATGTATGCAAAGGGCATCAAGCTTGAGGTCTGAAACAAGGGAATCTATCTGCTCTATGTTATACTCCGGCAGCTGGACTGCCCCTATGTTGCCCGCGATAAAGGTGGAAGGTGCGACTTCCCTTACATCATAAGTCTTCTTGAGAGAAGGGTCCTTCAGCATGGCTCTCTGGCTTCCGAGACCGAATCCTATGCCAAGGCTTTCGGCGGCCTTCGCAAGCGCCTTGTTAATTTTTTCAGCTTCAGGCGTTCCTCCCGTAATCGCGCATATGAAGAAAGGATAATTGAACGGCTTTCCGAGGAATCCTGTTGAAAGGTCAATTTCATCAAGGTTCACATCGGGAAGGGCACAGTGCTCGAACTCGTATCTTTCGAAACCGTTGGTCTTCCCGAAAGAAACGTCCTCTTCAAGGCAGATTTTGATGTGATCCGCCTTTCTGCCTTCTATTACCCTGTCTTCTGCCATGAAAAACCCTTAATTATCATTTGTGATAACTTTCTTATATATTCTTGAATTATATAGGATTTATGAATGAGAAGGACTTGGTCAATATCATTTTCGAATGGGGGCACCTGAGGAAGATAAGACATGAAGGCTTCAGGTTCCTTGGGGTGGATAATCCGGAAAGCGTGGCTGAACACAATCTCCATGCAGCCCAGATAGCTTATGTCCTCGCGAAGATGGAAAAATATGAGAATCCCCTTGAAGTTGTCGCAATCTCTGTGTTCCACGAGATAGGAGAGGCGAGAATCGGCGATCTGCACCGCATTGCGGACAGATACGTCACCAAAGACGAGGAGAGGGCTGTCAGGGAACAGCTTGAAAAATTCGATTTCAGGGACGAAGTCCTCGGTTTATGGAAACAATCGGAAAACCGTTCGACAAAAGCTGGTGACATAGCAAAAGATGCCGATATACTCCAGACATGCTTTGTTGTAAGGGAACTTCAGGAACATGGTCGTAACATAGGCGAATGGATAGAGAATGCACGAAAATATCTCAAGACTGATTCTGCGAAGAAACTTTGTGATGCACTCGAAAAGACCAGTCCTTTAGAATGGTTCAAAAATCTGAAGACTTTTAAGAATTTGGAGAAATTTGAGGATTAATTGTTTCTTAATAGTAATATAAAATTTAGTGTTCTTATTAGTTCTAATATGAAAAAGAGAGATTT
>CAZKOV010000010.1:0-21344 GCA_964554465.1 uncultured archaeon | reverse complement strand
CCACAAAATTGAGAAGCGATTTCGGTGATGTAAGAGTCCAAGACGAAACCGGAAACGAAGTTCCATGGAGGAGGGATGGAGGAGCTATCGTATTCAAATCGAATCTGCTCAGAACAGGCACGAATTCATATACATTGTATTATGGAAGCCCTGTCAGGACTTATTCAGACAAGTCGATGACAGAAATCTACGGGCTGGAAAGATACCAGGAGACCTCAATGCTCTGCGACTTCAACTACAATACGCAATGCAACAAGGGAAACATGGTCCCGCGGGCTTCCAATGTTGCCGTGAGCGGAATCGGCAAATATGACGCATCCGTGTCATTCAATTCGACCAATCACACGCTCCGTTACGCTTCATCCGGGAACGTAAACCTCAACAGGGGAACCGCAGAGATGTGGATAAAGACGTCTTCGTCATCGGGAACGCTTTTCTACCTGCCCGCCGGTTCAGGTGCGGTAAAAATCGAGATAAACGCCGGAGCAATCTACCTGTCAAGAGACTCCTCGGTCATAGCAAGCGGTGGTTCTGTATCTGATAACGAGTGGCATCATGTAGCCGCAGGATGGGACAACCTGCAGGGTATGGATCTTTATGTTGACGGCAGCAGGGTCGGAGGCTCAGCGAATACATGGACGCCTGCCGACATAGGAACGGATATATTCATAGGCTCCACGGACGGTCTTTCAGATCATTATGAAGGCCTTATAGATGAGATGAGAATAATCAAACTGATGCTGAGCGCAGGCGAGGTGAAAGCGGATGCGCGCCAGCTCGGAGGAAGTATATCCCCATCGCTTGGGAACGAGGAAGACATGGGAAGCATCGGAAGCGGCTCGGGAACCCTGACAGATTCGGAACTTTATTATGAATGTCTGGAAAGACTGGAGAATGCTGCAAGTGCTCCCGAAAACACGGAAGATGAGGAGAACATACTTAGTTTATGCTCATCTATCATTACATGCAACAGCGACTTCAATATTGACTCAAAAAGCAGATGCAGGGTGGGGATCCAGAATTGCGGTTCTTCAGGATGGGCCGAATGTTCAGGTAACGTTATACCGTCAACTGAAATATGCAACGCGCTTGATGATGACTGTAACGGTGTGGTTGACGATTTCCTTTATGCGGAAGATACATGTGCATGTTACGACGGCGGCTCGCCGTCCCCGGAAGAGTGCAACGGCATCGACGACAACTGCAACGGCCAGGTTGATGACGGTTTTGGCGGCCGCTGCTCATGCTCAGGCGGTGTTAAAAAGGCACAGGGCGAGGAACCGAGGATATGCAACGGCATCGACGACAACTGCGACGGGATTATAGATGAAGGAGTCCCAGACTGTGCATGCTCCGATGCAACATTCTCAGAAATAAACCAAAGGGTTGGAACTGAAACATGCAACGGAATAGACGATGATTGTGACGGCGAAATTGATGAAGATTTCCCGAATGTCGGAAATGCATGCGGAGGGGGGAACAGAAGTGCCTGTTATGGCGGTTATTATGTTTGCAAGGCCGACGGGACAGGTGCAGTGTGTTCAACCACGACAGATGGTGTACCTCTTTTGGACAATACCACAAGTATGGATTTAAGTGGCGAAGAAACATGCAACGGAATAGACGATGATTGTGACGGCGAAATTGATGAAAATATGGCAAGATGCGCATGCGCCGACGGTAACCGGAATGCAGGAGGATACGAGCCTGCGACCTGTAACGGCATCGATGACAACTGCAACGGGATTATAGACGAAGGAGTTCTTAGCTGTCCCTGCGCAGATACGACAACGGATACGATTGAAAATTACATATCACCCGACATGACATGTGATGGTATAGATAATGACTGCAACGGCATTATGGATGACCAATTCCCGATGCTGGACGATCAATGCGGAGGGAATACCAACAGTGCCTGTTATGGCGGTTATTATGTATGCAGTGCTGATGAAATGGGGGTTATCTGCAACACGATGTCTCCTCCTGAGAATGCACTGAATGGTAACAGCGTCGACAGGAGGAGCGAAGAGAGCTGCAACGCGCTTGATGACGACTGCAACGGTATTATAGACGACCTCGCAGGGGCGGATTCGGATAAATATTGTGCATGTTATAACGGTATCCATGCACAGGGGGACCTTATAGAAAGATGTGATGGTATAGACGAAGATTGTAATGGTGTCATCGACAATGGTGTGGCTATGTGCGGATGTTCAGGAATCAGCACGAATATGAATAATTACGATCTCGTGGAACTGATCAACGGTAAAAGAACATCTTCAGAGATATGCAACAACATGGACGACAACTGCGACGGTGGAATAGACGATGGTCTCGTAGATTCATGTTATTGTACGGGAGGATATAACGGGACAGCGGCAGGAAGACCGGAGTTCTGCAACGCCGTTGACGATAATTGCAACGGTATGGTTGATGATGTTCCAAAACCCCATACATGCGCATGTTACGATGGAGCACATGACGCAGGAGAACTTGAAGAAACCTGCAACGGCATCGACGACGACTGCAACGGCATAGTAGACGAAACGTGGCCCGAGAAAGGAGCAGGATGCGGCGTGGGCGTGTGCAGCGGGGGAATGTATGAATGCGATGATAAAAATGAATCAACTGCATGCTCAGGGAACAGGAGAGCCATCTCGGCCAATATAGAATACCCAGGATATTGTGATATTCTTGATAATAACTGCAATATAGCAATCGATGAGGGATGCGGTACAAACGGATCGGTTTCTGTAACAAACAGGTCATGCGGTTCAGATGTCGGTGAATGCTCATCCGGGCTCCAGCTTTTGGTGGGAGGTAAATGGGGTCCGTGTATAAGCATAGGTGAAGATAAGTTAAAGGGTCCTGAAATAGAGGTATGTGATACGCTCGACAATGATTGTGACGGTGTTACAGATAATATAGGAGGAAAGGAATCAATAGAAGCCACAGGGTGTGGATGTTATGGCGGGGAAAGACCTTCAACGGAATCCTGCAACGGCATCGACGACGACTGTGACGGCACTATTGACAACGTGGATGGTAAAACATCAGTAGAAGCCACCGAATGCGGTTGTTATGACAACGAATATGCCAAAGGTGCGGGTGTGGAGAGATGTAACAGCATCGACGACGACTGCAACGGCATTATAGATGATGTCAAGGAAGAAGATTCCGTGGAAGACACAAAATGCGGATGCTACGGGGGAAGAGCGCCTTCAACGGAATCCTGCAACGGCATCGACGACGACTGCGATAACCAGATAGATGAAGATTTCGCTGAACTGGGGAAAGAATGCGGTACAGGATACTGTTCCGGTATATATGTATGCAGTGAGGACGGCTTGTCCGCTATATGTAATGGCAACACACCGACAACAGAAATTTGTGATTCAATAGATAATGACTGTGATGGCAAAATAGATGAAGGATGTTACGGGAACGAACTCACAAGCTGTGAAAACGGCATACAGGACGGAAGGGAAGAAGGAATAGACTGCGGAGGGCCATGCCCGAACGAGTGCACGGGAAGCTATGCACCCGATGTCGAAGATCTTCACACCCAGAAAGAGAACCTGAAAAATACATGGTTTACAATATTCATTGTAATGGTCATACTTATAATAAGCGTGGGAGTTGCACTCCATTTTGGCCTGAGAACGAAGTAACTTTTTAAAAGATTGATATTTATTTATGCTTAACAGTACAAATAATGGAGATAAGAGGTGGATTTATGATTATACCCGTAAGATGCATGACATGCGGAAAGGTCATAGGGCATCAATGGGAAGCATTCAAGGAAAAGACAGCCAAGGGTGAAAACCCCCACAAAGTACTGGACGAACTCGGGATTGAGAGATATTGCTGTCGTGCCGTTTTCATAGGCCACAAAGACATAATCCAAAATATTAACAAGTTCATATAATTCTTTAAGGTGTATTTAATGCGAATAAATTTCAAGAAATATCTGAGGGTACTTCAGGTTGCAAGAAAACCGAGTAAGGAAGAGTTTGTGGCTTCTTCTAAGATATGCACCATAGGAATTATTATAATAGGCGCAGTGGGTTTTGTAATATTTATTATTGCAGCCCTTACAGGTATATGACGTGATAAAATGATATACGCAGTAAGAACTACTTCAGGAAGGGAAAATATTATCATAGATCTTCTGGAAGACTCTATAAAAGCACATGGATATAATATAAACGTTGTCGTCCATCCGGCAGAAATCAAGGGATACATATTTATTGAGGGAAGCCTTGGAGACATCCATAAGGCAGTACACGGGGTAATGCATATAAAGGGCGTGATAGAAAAGCCTATAGCAATAGAAGAGGTTGAGAGGTTCCTTGTCACCAAGAAAAAGGAGCTTAAAATAGGAATGGGCGATGTTGTTGAGATAATAGGAGGACCTTTCAGCGGTGAAAAAGGAAAGGTCCAGCGCATAGATAATGTCAAGGAGGAAGTTACGATAGAGCTTCTCGAGGCCGCAATACCTATACCGGTGACGATATCAATAGAACTTATAAAACTTATCAAGAAGAACGAGAGCGAACAGTGATATTCATGGGAAAAGAAACTATTGAACTCTTAGTGGAAGGCGGAAAGGCAACAGCTGCACCGCCTTTAGGACCCACACTGGCTCCTTTAAAGGTTAATGTAGGAGAAGTGGTTGCCGAAATAAACAAGAAGACAGGAGATATGGCAGGGATGAAGGTGCCGGTAAAGGTGACAGTTGATACTGATACGAAGAAATTTGAGATATCTGTCGGAACCCCTCCTGTGACGGCTCTGATAAAAAAGGAACTGGGACTCGGGAAAGGCTCGTCCGAGGCCGGTATAGCCAGAGTAGGGGATTTGAAAGAAGAGCAGGTTAAAAAAATTGCCAGAATCAAATTCGGCTCTGAGGATAAGAGATATACGGAAATGATAAAAGGCACGGCGAGAAGTATGGGTATCAGCGTGGGGCAAGGCTCTGTTACTGCTGAAGAAATTGCAGAGGAGAAGAAACATAAGGAAGAACTCGCTGCCGAGGAAAAGGTAAAAGAAGAAGGTGGAACACCGTCAGAAGGTGAAGAAGAGAAAACCGATTCCGAAGAAACAGATAAAAAGGAAGAGAAATAAATATCCATTGATCTTGATTTAACGTGATGTTATGACTGTTATAAAAGTTTTAGATAAGCCAAAACTTGTTGATCCGGTATTCATAGAAGGGCTTCCCGGCGTAGGGAACATTGGAAGGGTTTCTGCCGGATACCTTGTAGAAGAGCTCGGAGCGAAGAAGTTCGCAGAGCTTTATTCGGAATGGTTTTTCCCGTTTGTCATGCTTCAGGAAGATTATAAAATACATCTACTCAAGAACGAATTTTATTACGCAAAGAAAAGCGAAAAATGCAAAAGAGACCTTATTATACTTACAGGAGACTGCCAGTCATTGTCTCCCCAGGGGCATTATGATGTAAGCACGAAAATACTTGAATTTGTAAAAAAATTGGGCACGAAGGAAATAATAACTATAGGCGGACTTGCGACAGGGGAACTTGAAGAAAAGGAACAGAAAGTTGTTGGCGCGGTAACGCACGAAGAATTGCTAAAAAAATACAAGGACAAAAAGCTCGAATTTAATGCCGGCAAGAAGGTCGGATATATTGTCGGTGCGACCGGACTCCTTCTGGGTATAGGAGCCGAGATGGACATGAAAGGCGTCTGCCTTCTGGGCCAGACTGCAGGATACCCTATCATTACGGATCCGAAAGCAGCCGAGGAAGTTCTCATGGTCCTTTCAGACCTTTTGGACATGAAGGTTGATATGGATAAAATCGGGAAAAGGGTCGCGGAGATGGAAGAGTTCATAAAGAAAGTCGAGGTTTTGCAGAAGAAGGCTCTTGCGGAAATAGCAAAACAAAACAAGACGGGCAGCGTGAAGAGCGATGAAACGAGATATATCGGGTGACGATCAATGGAAAAGAAAAAATACACGCGTTATGAGAAAACAAGGATACTTGCTGCAAGGTCCCTCCAGATTTCACAGGGCGCACCCGTCCTGATAAAGATACCCAAAGGAATGACAGACCCCTTGAAGATCGCGGAAATTGAATGGGAGAAGGGTGTAATCCCCATTGACGTAAAGAAAAAGGAATAAAAGGCAGCTGTTTCTTTTAGTATTTAACAAAAACGGGCCAATATAATATCATGATAAAGGATATCAGGGTCTATCCATGGAAGGCGCATTCTGACAAAAGTCATATACTGACGAAAATATTTAATTTTGATTCATCGTATTCTGTGATTACCCCCCTTTCTTCAGGAAACGGGTTGGATGCAATAAGAAAGGCCGTTTCTTCCCTGAGGGAGAACCTGATCACGATGGACGAGGAGTATTGGGAGTCCACGGATGAAATGTTGGAGAGTGTAAATGAAAACACGGAAACGGATCCCGGCATTCTCTTAGGGATTTCTTTGTCCATGTGCAAGGCGGCCACCCAAGGAGAATTGTGGCGGATAAACGAAGTGAGACAGAAGATGAAATTCCCGCGGGTGTGGTTTTCCGTCATAAGGGGGCGGGTCTCGGGGAGCGGATCGGACTGGAAAAATTTCATGGTCTTCCCAGAGAGAATAAAGAACCCCCTTGATATGCAGGCCCAGCTTCTGGAATTGTGGAGCGAGATAGGGGAGGAACTGCAAAGAACGAAGAAACTCACAGGGAAGGATATTGAAAACAGGTGGATATCAAAGATGAACACCCCGAAAACACTTGAATTCCTTTCCAGAATATGCAAAGACAGGAACATTAGCATGGGTGTTGACTGCGGTTCATGGAAATACAACGATAGCCGCATCTACAATTATAAGAACGAAAATAAAAAGCTCAGCGAAAAAAGACAGATTGCATTCGTGAAAAAGATGTGCAACGATTACAACTTAAAATACATTGAAAATCCTTTCATTCCGGATTCCGCGGAACTGTTAAACAAAGTGAAAAAATCAATAAAATCCGGCATTTCCGCTGATATAAGGCACGGCCCCCCGTTACAGGAAATATTGGAATCGGATTCAGTTCCCATTATCAGCAATTCTCCTGATTTATTCTACAATTTTACGGGTATCAGGAAATATACAGAATTCGTGGAAAAAAAAGGCAAAACGCCCGTGTTTTCAGCCCCGGAATATGCAATAAAAGATCCGTGGATAGTCGATGTGTGTATAGCATTAAAAGTGCCTTTTATCAAAGTCACACCACTGGAGGGACTGTCAGTCTTCAACAGATTGAATGAGCTGTGGTATGATGTCCCTAATGAAATTATCTGATTCCTGATCAAAAGTCGGACACGGGTTGCTATACGGACATGCTTTGCTGTCTTCTTCCAACCCCCCTTTATCATTCTCGTATATACCCATCTTTTCATGGTATCTAATAAAACAATCTCGTGATAAAAAAGTATCCGTTCTTTTTTGTGTATCATATCCTCTAGCTTTCAAATAACGGCTAAGCGTGCCGGAAATCAATACTATACTATTATCTTTTTTATTTATGTATTCACTCGCACCGCATACCAGACATCTTTTAAGAAGACGCATTGTTAATCACTAAAAAGTACTTATTATATAGATTTTTAAATTAATATTCAAAGAAATACCTTTTCATAACCGAATTTTTTCAGTTCATCTTCTATGTCAGAATAAGATTTACCGCAGAGCATTCCGCCTGCTATGAACTTTTCCTGGGTAACTTCCACGAGACAGAAATCCGGTATCTCAAAGGACTTCTTCTCTTCTTCTGTACCGAACTCGAAATCGGCAACGGCTAATCCTTCTAAATCATCATGGTAAATATCTATATGGGCCGTCTTTCCGTCATATTTGTAATAATATCTCATCTTTCTGAACTTTTTACCTTCCAGTTTCATTAAGGTGTTATATTCCTTTTCTGAGAGGATTATAGTCTGCTCTTTCTGGCGGGATATATCATTCAGATTCACCGGAGACTTTTTAGTCATTTCAAAAACATCGCCATTTTTTCTTATACGTATAACAGGATGAATGCTTTCCTTCGGAATGAATAAATCTGTTATCTCTGTGAATTTGCAATCCAAGAGTCTTTCCGGTAATCTTTTTACGAGAAAGGTTCTTTCGAGTTCTATCATGACGACTATTTGTGTTTGAAAAATAAAAAGAAGTATTTTAATCTTATCTTTTTTTAACGAGTTGTTTGAGCTTCTTTAATGTGTTCCGATGCTTATAAACCGAATAAATATCGCTCTGGCGTTCGTATCCGGGCATATAAGAAGTTTTGAACTGGGCGATTGTTCTCTGGCTCCTGTATTTCCCTTTCTGTAAATTGTAACCCTTCTTTCTGAAACTTATTGAGCCCAGTTTTTCTTTTATATTATTTAATATCCCCCCTCTTCTGCCTCCGCCTAATGGCCTGTAACCAGCTCTTATATTATAACCGCCTTTCGACGTTGACGGGAGCAGGAGATATACGAGGAGCGCACCCACGATAATGACTATCACGATGCCTATTATCCACATGGTTGTATCCGTTGCTGCAAATGCAAATATTTTATCCTTTTCCTTCTGGAGATTGGCAAACTGGATTTCTATGTCCCGGAGCATTGCGTCCACGTCAGCGAGAATGGCATTAGCCCCAAGGTAATCCCCGCTCGTGAGCTTGGATTTTATATCGTTTAACATTCTCTCTACTGTCACGAGAGATCTGTTGAGCTTTGTATAATTCTCGGGAGAGACTCCGGCAGGATTTATTGTCCTGAAGTCCATAAGGAACTCGTTCAGCATTTTAACATAGGTATCATACGTGGCATTTAACAAGACCTTCGTTTCGTTGTTAGGCTGTATTGTTAATGATATGTTGTATTCGGCGGTTACATCTGTTCTGTCCTTATCAAAAGCGATGAACGTGATATTACCTGTCCCTATATCGCTTGTATATGATATGTTGACATCTGCAGTCGAACTGTAAGTCATGAAAGGCTGTAATATATGATACACGCCCTTTGCCAACGGAATGTCAACACCTTTAAGGCTGCTCGTGGCATTTATCCTTACATTTGAAGTGACGTTGCCGATGTTCTTTACCTTGAACTCTATTGTTCCGCTTTCCCCTTGGGTGAGTTCCAAAGACTCGGTTATTTCCATGATTTTAAGGGCGTAGTTGTACGAGTTAAGAATACATTGATGGTTAAAGGCGGTATAGCCGCTTGGACAGCTCAGTTCAAGACAGGTTCCCCCTACACAATGATAGTTGGTTGCGCAGTCGGTGTCCTCATCACATTCGTCCGTCGTCGTGGTGTCACTGGTGCTGGTGTCGTCAGTTGATGACGAAGAAGAGCTGCTGTTTGTAACGGTTATTACTTCGTAATCCAAAACAGTTGAGTTGTAATTGAGTTGCTGTACGGAAGAATTACCATGTGCATATATCACACTTAGCCTGAAAGTTCCAAGTGCGGTTGCCTCCGCATCAAGGACAGTGTTGCCGTTACAGGTCATCGTCTGCCATGTAGTTGATGAATTCGGTAATGTGTTATTGTAGTAACAATAAAGGTTGACTGTTGTTTCTACCTTATAACCGGAGTTGTTGGACTGGACATAAACTGTTATATTCTCTATGTCTTCCTTTCCGCTGTTTCTTGTGCGCACGTATATCGTGTCAGTGTTTCCCGAAGGGTACGTCAAGGCTGTTTTCACACCCTGCAATTCGACCTCCAGCTTTGGTGCAGTTATGCTGAATATATTGGTATCGTTTGCCCATCCACTGTAGTTCCCGTCTGCATGGGTTGCCGTTATCATGATTTTCGATGAATGGTTGCCCGGTTCCGCCACGCGTCTGGCCGTTACTGCATAATTCTTGTAGGTATAACTGTTAAGGGGGATTGTATAATTTAATGTGTAGTATCCACCCGCACCCCCGCTAAAGACGGTTATATTATCTGTCCTGTTCCAGTCGATTCTTCCTAAATAAGTGTCATAGTAAACGGTAAGGTTGGTTGCGTCAAGACCTGTAAGAGGTGTACCGTTAAACAACCTTACGGATAAATTTAACGTGACAACGTCTCCTGGATATACAGTTGATCCGTATGTGATAACGTTCATCAGAGTAACATTCAGATAAGTCGAAAGATATTCAACCCTTGTATTATTTGATTCGGAGCGCTCCATTGACCAGTTTCCGTTACCTGAAACAGCATAATCTGCAACAGCCGTCATAGAATTATTTCCGGCAAGGGCAGTAAGTCCGTAATATGTGACAGATGCGGTTGATCCAGGGGCAAGGGTTGAAACCGTTGCCGTCCTGTTTGTATAAGAGCCGTAGACAAAACTTACATTAGTAACATTTGTCACGCTTTTTGTTCCTATATTTTTAACAGTCACTGTAGCATTGAATGTCTGATTTACATACGGAGCGGAAGGCGAGATTGCTATATCATAGATAATCAGGTCGGACCTGTTTCCGATATACAATGTCCTGTTGGATGATGCGAACGCGTAATTTTTCTCCTGGTCATAACACTGGACATTCCATTTATACGTCCCGTTCTCGTTCGTGCTGTTATCGAGGCCGTTGATTGTAAAATTATTCATTGACGCATTGGTTATTGAAGTAATGTTTGTCATATTCAGGTGCCATCCCCGGTTCGAGGAATTAGTTATCCATAGGCTGCAGTTTGTAAATCCGGAGTAATCGGTCGCGGTATAATTTAATACTACGGAATCCCCGTCTTCATCCCACCAGTTATTGCTCGTATTTAGAACGATGACAGGTGCTGTATTATCAATTATAAGGGACTGGTTATCTCTGGTGGAATTGCTGTTTCCTGCAAGATCATACATGTATACTTCTATATCATATTTCCCATCGGCTACGCTTGACATTGAAACGTTCTGGGTTGTTGTTACATCTGTGCCTGCCGTTATGTTTGTCGTATTACTGACATTGTGCATAAGACCGCCGGTGCTGTTCAGAACACGGACAAGGAAAGATGCGGGATTGGCTTCCGTGTAACTGAAATTCACCGTGAAATTTATTGTGGAGTTGACAGTTTTTCCGTAGACAGGTGATGCGTTCAGAGGCGAATTCATTGAAAGAACGGGCAGCGTGCTGTCTATTACGAGAGATTCGTTCTCTCTCGAATAATTCATGTTCCCTGCTTTGTCATACATTCTGACTTCAATATCATATTTCCCGTCATTCGGCTCTGTACTATAATCTATAGAAATATTTTGTGTTATCACTTGCGATGATCCGCCCGTTATATTAGTGGAATTGGTGACATTGTGCACGCAGTCACCACTGCTATTCGTGATATTAATCCAATATAAGGTTGGATACAGCTCTGTATAAGTGAAATTCACGGTGAAGTTGATGTAATTGCTGACATTCTTCTGGTAGATCGGTGTTCCGTTCAAAGGGGAATTCATGCTTAATGACGGTGTGGTGTTATCTATCGTGACAGTTCTGTAAGCAGAGAACTCATCTGCGGTTCCGTCATCATCGGAATCGCATCCGACAAACCATGTATAGAGGGTGTTGGAAAGTGTTGAATTTGCGGTGATGTTCTCTTCAGAAGCATTGGCCGCAGTCACATTTCCGTACGGATATGTCGTCGAGTTCAGGAACAATGTGCAGTTTATTGTCGTGTTGTATGCTGAAGTGAACGTAAAATTGAATTGGGGCTGCGTGTCATTGAGATAGCTCATGTTTGCGGGGTATGTGAGGTTTATTGAGTCGATATAAGGATCGAAAGTTATATTCATCCAGTCGGTGCCGTTGTACATTAAAAGGGTAAAGTTCCACTTACCATAAAGCGGTTCGGTCATGTTTATCTCTACTTTGAACGGATACACTGTGCCATTGTTAAACTGGAAATTTGTAAGGTTGTTGTCTGCGGCAGCCGTGCAGCTTGAGAAGCCTGATGTACAGTTATAAATAGTGAAATTTACATTTGTTAAGTTTACAGTTCCGTTGTTATAGAATGTAATATTGTATGTCCCGTTCAGAGTTGCATTATTACTCGTTACATTAATATACGCCGTACATCCCGGATAACACGCGTAAGATGATTTGTCCGATGCGAACGTAACATTCCATGGCATGGCAGTATAGGCGAATCCCACGGCAATGCCTATTATCGCGACTAAAAAACAAACAAAAAACAAACCAGATAAAGAATAATATCTTAACACATTCAAATTATCCCCAACCATATCCCCACTTTCTCAATTATTAGATTCCAATTATTTCTTAGCTATATAACTGTTAAGAGAAATGCTAATTATTTTTATTATTGTGATTTATATAGTTACATCAAAAACCGGCCTTTACTTAAAGCGTAACCAGCTTTTAAGAGGGAAAATCATACATTATAAAAGGTGGTAATTTTGGACGATAAAGATAAGACCAAATTCTTTTTCGATGTCAGAAAAAGTATAGAAGATGATATGGAAGAATGGATGAGCCAAGAAGATAAAATGGAACTTGTTATTGACAAAATAGTATCTATAGTTCCGTATTGCACTGAAGCTTGTTTTTATCTCAAGAAAGACGACGGGTCGTTCCAGATAGAGACTTCTTCTGAAGGTATTCTTCCTCACAGGGTGGAGGAAGACGGTCTTTGTTCTGAATCCATTTTCAAGAGAGAAGATAAAACGAGAACGGGGGAAGTAGAATTCAACTCTGTGTTTCTGTCCGAGATAAGTGTCATACTTTATGATTCGCAGCAAGATCTGCCAACCCCTATAGCTGTATTTTACGCTGTTTCTGACAAAAAAGAAGCCTTTAACGAATCCGATATAAAATTAATCAGGGATGTGTTCAGCACAGTCTTCGGATAAGTTGAACATGTAGTCTTTTATTTCAAAATAAATTTCGGAATCTGTCCGGATTCCAGTCTTTCTTCCTTGCCGGTTTTCATGTCCCGTACAGTGAACCTTCCTTCAGCGACTTCCTTTTCACCGACAAAGACGACGTAAGGGATTCCGAGGGCGTTGGCATATTTTAGGTTCTTTGAAATTCCCCTTTCCATGATATCTATTTCCGTATTTATTCCCCTTTTGCGCATACTCGCGGCAAGTTTCAGTGCATCTGGAAGATTTTTTCCTATAGGAACAACGAAAGCCTTTGCTGATGTCTTTATGCTTTCGATTCTGCCCGAAAGTTTCATTGCCTCATAAATAGGTTCTATTCCGAATGATACTCCGGTGGCAGGATATACCTTTTTCCCGCCGAGGAACATGCCGATCATTTTATCATATCTTCCTCCTCCTGCAACGGAGGAAGTGATTTTGGATTTATTCAGATAGACTTCAAAGACCGGACCCGTATAATATTCAAGACCCCTTGCAAGTGAAAGGTCTATCTCCAGATTCTGGACTCCCATCATTTCTGCGTATTCAACCAGTTCACGGAGTTCTTTTAAGCCCTCCTTGCCTTCTTTTGTAGAAATAACTTTCTCTATTTTTTCAAGGATGTCATTATTTGATCCGTTTATACCTATCACGTCAAGGGCTTTTTTCACTTCATCCTTTTCAAAACCCATTTCGAGAAGTTCATTTGTAACGCCCTTTTTGCCTATTTTCGCAAGTTTATCTATCGCGATTACAGCCTTCATAGAATATTCCCCGAACCCTGCATATTCCATGACGGTATTAAGGATTTTCCTGTTATTGACTTTAATGACAAATTCAAATCCCATCTTCTTGAAGACGGTATCAAGAATCGAGATGATTTCCGCATCAGCCATCATCGACTCGACTCCTACTATGTCGACGTCGCACTGCCAGAACTCCCTGTAACGTCCGAGTTTTATCGGTCCGTCCCTCCAGACAGGCTGCATCTGGTATCTTTTGAAAGGCATGTTGATATTGGGGTTCATCCCCACGACCTTGGAGAGCGGCACTGTCAGGTCAAAACGGAGGCCAAGCTTTCTCCCTCCCTGATCACCCAACTGGAATATTTCCTTTGAGACATCACTGTCTTCTCCGGCCCCGAATTTCGCTGTCAGTACATCCAGCCTTTCGATTGCCGGTGTCTCTAAAGGAGAGAAGCCGAACAGTTCAAAGGTTTCCCTAAGCATGTCCATTATCTTCTGCCTGGGTATCTTCTCTTCCGGAAGGAAGTTTCGGACACCCTTTGCATCCATGAGTTCGAATTTTTCATTTTTCATGAAACATCACATAACATATTTTTCGTTCTGCTGATTTAAGTAGGAAATTTTCATTTCCTTTTCAAAGCTTTTTCGAAACCTTCCATCGTCAGATCCTTCCGGCCAATCAGAACCGCGCTTGTCTTCATCACTTCCTCAAGTTCAACCAATCCGTTCATTCTGGACGTTTTTCCGCTGAATTTGCTGTCTAGTGAAACGTCCGCAAGAGACGGTACATAACCTTCAGTTGCGCCTCGGACAATCAGGATTTCAGGCTCACCGCCAAAAATCTTTTTCCCGTATTCATATGCAAGATTCGGATAATATGCAGAAGTGACGATTTTCGGGCTTCTTGGAACTTTTTTGCCTGTCCCGAAGAATACAATACTTCCTTTCGAAAATCCCAGATCTTTGATATAATCAAAAGACCTGTTCCCGGAAAATTTCTCATCTTCTGCATTATCTTTTCCTGTTATCCCGAAATTGAAATTCGTTCCGGTAAATCTTGGAACATCCCTCGAGTTGCATATCCTATAGATATTTCCGTTCTTCTCTATGGTATACAGTCTCCCATTAATCGGAATATCTATATCATACTCTTTTTTCAGGTAATTCATAGTTTCTTTTGCCAGCTCTCCTTTAGGAACTCCAATGAACACATCCACCTGTCATATTATTCACCTCTCAGTCTTCTGTAAAAACAACTCTTTTCTCCTGTGTGACACGCAGGCCCTTTAGGATCCACTTCAAGCAGTAATGCATCTCCGTCACAATCTATACGAATGTCCTTTACAACCTGAATGTTTCCTGATGTCTCTCCTTTTAACCATAACCCGTTTCTTCTGCTCCAATATGTCGCTAGTCCTGTTTCGATTGTTTTTTGCAGACTTTCTGGCCTCATATAAGCCAGCATCAAAACATCCCCGTTTTTGTAATCTTGTGCTATAGCAGGAATCATATCATTCATTTTTTTCCAGTCAAGTTTCATTTTTATCTACCTCATCAATTTCTGAAAAATCCAGAATTGCATTGCTATCTCTAAGATTAAATCTTACTGAAAACTCCACGCCTTCATCTAAACCGAAATTTTTCCTCAGTTCGGATGGTATTGAAATCCGACCTTTAGAGTCAAGTCTAACACGCTTAGAGATAGGGAAAATTTTCTGCAATTCTCTGTTCAGAACATCGCGGTTGCTAAGGCTGTCTGAGATGAACTAAATCCCCTCTGATGAACACACTCACCGTTTCTCTTCATCCGTATCTACCTCCTTAGCACATTTATCTTTTGAAAGTAATTACTTCGAATGTATTTAAAGATTTGGTGGGAAAGTGATTTTTAACTGAAATAAACTAATCTAAAATATGCTCAATTCCACAATAACAGCTTCGATAGCTTCTTACATAATTTCACTTAACTCAGTCTTTAATGACCTTGCCGGATGGGGCTACATCGGGATTTTCCTTATATCGCTTATAGGCGCCGCGACCATACTCCTTCCGTTACCCTCACTGTTCTTTGTTTTTGTAATGAGTGCAGAATTAAATCCCGTACTTGTCGCGCTTATTGCAAGTGCAGGAGCGGCTATCGGAGAATTCACGGGCTATGGCTTGGGCTATGGGAGTTCTTCACTTACTGAAAAGAAGAAGAAATGGAAGAAAGAGATTGAAAAGACGGAAAGAATATTCCAGAAATACGGCGGTTTCTGGGTCATCGTTTTTGTCGGCGCGACTCCGCTCCCTGATGATATAGCAGGAATAGTTGCAGGGCTCCTGAAATACCCACCGAAGAAATTCCTTCTCGCGTCATTCACAGGAAAAATGATATTGCATCTTATCGTAGCTCTGGCCGGATTCTATTCGATGAACTGGATTATGAATGTTGTGGGAATAGGTTAAAAGCAGAAAAATTATTCTTCCTCTTCAAAAAGGCTTATGCCATAGAAGCGGGACAGTTTTGTTATTACGTCATCTTCCGGCCTGAAACCGCTCTCTGATCTCTTTATCAGAGACAGCGGAAGATTGAGCTTGAGGGCCACGTCCTTCTGCATGAGTTTCATCTGTTCCCTTTTCTCCCGCAAAATCTTGGAGAAATCGGACACAATTTCTTTCGGTTTAACATCCTCTTCTCTTATCTTTGGAAGAGGAACATGTTTCTTGATTCTTGCATGCTTCGTTTTTCTTCTCAGCACCTTGCCCAAACTAGAACAATTATTGCATGTCTCTAAAACTATGCCGTCTATCGATACTCTCTTGCCTCTGTCTATTCTTCTTCCGCAGACCTCGCATTCAGGCATTTTATTGTTCACCTGTTTTTAGATCATCTTTTCGTATATATCCTTACCTTTTCTATGTCCCATGCCCCTGTACCTGAGAAAGATATCGTGTTTTCCCCTTCCCTGAAACTTGAAGATTCCACTGATATTGTTGTTTTCCCGGTTGAAGAAACGGGCACGTTTATTGTCTTGCCGTTCACCTTTATTATCAATGTCCCGGCTTTGTTAACAGTTTTAACATTTATGTCAAAGTTCGCGCCGTAACGGCTCAGGTATGCATATTTATCTTGGGTGATATTTATATCCTTTTCCACGGTCGCGCTGCCCGCATCAAAAGTTATTACATTCATCTTTGTATTATGAAGCGTGACTACACCACCGGTTGCCTTGAATGACATAAGGTTGTTTCCCGGCCTGAGGTCTGCATCGGTGTATTTAACGTCAAAATCAACCCTTTCTCCTATCTTGTTGTCATTATAGACGACATCTCCGTTGAGTTTTATGAGAACAGATGTATCGTCATCTCCTGTAGTAAAGAAAGAGAATTCACCACGGTCCCACGTCTCTATTTCTTCCGTAGTAAGAACGAAAGGAATTATCTTTTCAGGACCATGCTCAGCATAAATGTGGAAATTTTCAAGCTCGTAAGACGTCACTGCCCAGAACATCCAGCTCCCTGTGCACGATACTTCCATATTATTTTGTTCCATTATCCTTTCCTGCGGGATTTCAATGTCATAATGATTAAGGTTTGCAATGTCATTGAAAATTTCATAACCGTTCCATCTGATTACGAGGTTTCCGAGCTGGTTCGTTTTCTTGATATCAAAGCCGACCTTTATTCCCTGAAGGCTTGTCCTTATCTCTTCTATGGTCGTATCAACATCAAATCTCTCGGAATGCGATTCCATGACACCGGCTCTTATATCAGTTTCGGGCAGGGTCACGAAATCATATTGCTGCGGTCTTCCGAGCTCGAATGTACCGAAATTGACCACCTTCGCGATATTGTTCCCCAGCATGCCAATCTCCCCGATCGACAGCTCGGCAATATCTACTTCGTTCTGCGGACCGACTCCCTCATTAGTCATGATCTCAGCTAAAGGCGTGCTGAAAGCAAAAAGTAATGCCAGAATAATAACGGTTGCAATGAGAACATATACGAAATCATCTATTCTTTTTTCGTCACCCATATAAGACCAACCAACACCTGCTTGTTCTTTATATTTTGTAGTAATGAATTATAAATTAATCGTGCTGCTTATGAAAATCATAAAAAAAGACGTAAGGGAGGGTGTCATAAGGCTTAAAGTGGAAACGCCAAGCGATCTGTGGCATCTGGGGAAGATATTGGAGCCAGGGGACCAGGCAAGGGCAGCCACGACCAGAAAAACCGTGATTAACCGCGGCGGGGAGCTGAAAACAGGGGACAGGAAGAAGATGGTACTGACCGTAGAAGCAGAAAAAATGGAGCTGACAGACAACGCCTTCCGTATAACGGGACCGATAAAGTCGGGGCCGGAGGATATCCAGCTCAATTCATACCATACGCTTCAAATAGAAATCGGAAACGAAATTACGATAAAGAAGGAATGGAAGAAACATCATCTTAACAGAATAAAAAAAGCACAGGAGACACAGCCGCTTGTTCTTATCTGCGTTCTTGACAGGGAAAGTGCCGACATAGCCATGCTGAAAGAATCAGGGATTCAGAAAATAGGAAAAATAAGATCGAAAGATCCCGAAGCAAGGGAGGAATATCATGCCGAGATCAAGGCTTTTCTTGAAAAACAGACGGGTTACAATGCTTTGATTCTCGCCGGGCCGGGGTTTGAAAGGGAGAACCTGCAGAAATATCTTAAAGAAAAGAAGAGCCCCATAGCTGAGAAGATCCATCTCGAGCATTCATCATCCACGGGCTTGCCCGGTATAAACGAAGTCCTGAAATCATCCGCGACAACGATAATAAACAAGACGAGGATTGCGGAGGAATCCAAGACGGTCGAAAAACTGCTAGAGGAAATTAAGAAAGATGGCCTCGCCGTCTATGGTCCCAAAGAAACCGAACAGGCGATAAATTCAGGAGCAGCCAGCACATTGTTAATATCCGAAACTAAAATCAGGGATTACGAAGTTCTCATGGATACAATGGAAAAACTTCAGGGGAAAGTGATGATTATAGGAACCGATCATCCTATGGGAGAACAGTTCCTTCATCTCGGAGGAATTGCGGGTTTCCTGAGATATAAGACGAATTACTGAACGAGGCATTTCATGGATTACGTTACCGCAAAACAGATGCAAGAAATGGATAACATTGCGCAAGAAAAATTCGGTATACCCGGCTTTCTTCTCATGGAAAATGCCGGAAGGGCAGTCTTTGAGGAAATTATGAACAGTTTGCCTGACAGGAAAGGAAAGATTGTCCTTGTCTGCGGTAAAGGAAACAACGGCGGCGATGCATTTACCGCTGCGAGGCATTTGATGAATAACGGTTTTGATATTGAAGTTTTTCTCATCGGGAAGGCGGAAGACCTCAAAGGAGATGCAAAATCCAATTATGAAATAGTGGCAAAGATGGGAGGTCTTATCAGACAATTATCTTTTGAAAGTATGGAATTTTTTGAAAACGAACTAAAACATGCTTCCTTGGTTGTGGATGCGATATTCGGGACAGGTTTATCTAGGAAAACCGGGGAGCCATACAAAACAATTATAAAAAAAATAAATGAATCAGGAAAAGCTGTCCTTTCCGTGGATATTCCTTCGGGTCTGGATGCGACTACGGGAGAAATTCTGGGGAGTTGCATAAAGGCAACAAAAACAGTGACTTTTGCTTTCCCCAAGACTGGTTTTATTAAAAAGGACGGGCCGGAAGTCACTGGTGAAGTAATTGTAAAAGATATCTCCATCCCAAAAACTTTATTACGGGAAACAACGAAAGATTAGTCATGGGACTGTTTTCTGGCAATGAAGCGGAAGGACTGAAGACAAAAAAACCCATTCCCGAAGAATTCATCGCGATAATATCCAATACACTCGGTGAGGAATTCCATGAAGATGTTCTGGAAGGAAATTATATGCTTACAAGCAAATCCAAGATAATAGCTATATCAAACCCGGAAGTCATGCTCATACCGACAATCGGGCTGACGCAGATAACAATCGCGGATCTCCAGATAAGAAATTCGGAAAAATTCGGTGAAATTGTAGGCATAGGCGAAACATGGGTCCAGAAGGCAATCCTGAGAAAAATACTGGAAGCATTCGACTTATATGAAAAAAGATACCGCCTTTTCATAAATCCCAATACGTCTTATCCCGTTCTGATAACAACCTCCGAGGGCAATATAACAATAGCACCCGTGATTTCCGAATAAAACTGCAGAGATTTAAACCATCTTTCCAACATTTAAACATGATACCCGTCCATAAGCTCCTCCTGAAATTCTCAAAAGACAAACATGTGAACAAGGACGAATATGAAATAGCGGTCGCAGGACATGGCGGAAGGCTCGTCTATTACGATTTCAAAGACATGATAATTGATAAGGACGACAGCGAGTCATTCAAAGTAATTGACGAAAATGATAATTTCATACGGGTCCCTTATGCACGGATAAAAAGGGTCCTTCAGAACGAGAAGCCTGTATGGGAGGGAAACATTTAAGAGAAATCGTTCATTGGAAGCCCTTTATCGTGAATATAAAACGGTAAGACAAATACAATATTTAAGCGTTAATCTTCATACATTTACATGGGAAGAGACCAAAGATATTCTGTCACGTTCCAGCAAACTCGTAGTATTTTCACTGCAAAATTTAATTCTGTTGTAAGAGATGCTGCAGAAAAAGCCGGTTACACTCTCAACGGGTTTGCTCTTTTTATGAAAGATACATCTAGAATGATAAGCGATTTCTATATATCTGGAAACGGGAAAAGTGATCCCGAATCTTTAAGAAATGATTTAGAACCATACGGAAAAATAATAAAGATGAAAAAGATTTGAACGATTAAGATTTACTTTTCTGTTCCCTTATAACCTTCTCGGCTTTCCCGGAAATCAGGAATTCCTTGAAATCCTTATATTTATTTGAGAATGGTATGGCATTTGATGGTTTCTTTTCTGCCTCTAACATATATTCGGGCGTTTGTACATGAATTCCGAGTTCATCCAATACCTGGGGGAATTTCGCCGGATTTGCTGTCGACATTACAACTATAGGGACTCCTTTCAACTCTTTATTCAACCAATTCCGTCTTATGTATCTAAGCGCTGCCGTCATTCCAACCCCGCCATGAGTTTCAAAAACAGAGCCGC
The DNA here is from genome assembly GCA_964554465.1 of uncultured archaeon. Lineage (GTDB taxonomy): Archaea > Aenigmatarchaeota > Aenigmatarchaeia > QMZP01 > QMZT01 > JAADIF01. The sequence goes on along the minus strand of CAZKOV010000010.1, from coordinate 585 downwards.
TTTTTTCGTAAACACTTTTAATGGTTTTTCTAGTTTTCTTATCAGTTACACTTGTAGTCCACATATCCCTTCTCATTGCACGGATATCCGGCATAACATCGATTCTGCAAACAGTTTTTTCTTTTCCTCCTTTTGTAAAACGCTTTTTGTCCCGGATAAGCCTTCCGCCATATAAATCAACAATTCTTCTAACATTGCTCGGGTCATCCACGTCCATAGCACTTGACAGGGTAGATACAGTATCTCTTACATCATATCTTCTAGTTTTCATGAACCTATGAAAGACATCATTAGCATTGTTTGCAACTACGAGTCTTTCATCATACGCTCCCATTTGCTTTGCCAGAAGGAACGCATAAGTATGACCGAAATTGCCACTCGGAACGACGAAGACGGGATCTTTTCCATATTCAGCGATTTCAGGATTCGCAAGAGGCCAGACAGCATGTATAACCTGAGGCTGTGCCCTTCCTATCCCAATAGAATTGGCTGACCATAATTTGAATTTCTCAAGGTCTTTATCACCAAATGCCGTCATGAACATTTCCTGAAGATCACCAAAATCACCTTTGCATTCAAGAGCAA
>CAZKOV010000009.1:0-21634 GCA_964554465.1 uncultured archaeon | reverse complement strand
CGTGTATTCGGACTTGTTTGTGTATTCAGATTTAGTCATGTATTCAGACTTTACTCCGTACTCGCTAAGGTTAATTGATTCAGTTAAACCAGAGTATTTTGCCTCATCTGCTATTGTTTCTGTCTCCTGAAAAGCCTTCTTTATCTCTACTTCCCAGCCCTCGAAGGCCGGAGGTATTTCAGCGGGTTGGGGGTTGCTTGTCGCAAACCTCCATACTTCATTTCCTTCAGTATCTATACAATACAAATGGCAATCCCATGAACCAAGATAGAACAGATCATTGAACAGAGATACATACCATGCATAACCTTCGGTTTTAAACCTCCAGATTTCATTTCCATTCTTGTCAACACAATAGAAGTTGTTATCAGCCGAACCAAAATAAATTCTGTCTCCGACGGGAATTATAACTCCAATAATTTCACTTGTTCTGAACCTCCACAACTCCTGACCATCCATTGTTAATGCATAAAGATCGCCGTCTCTTGTTTCCTGATATAAGACATCATTATGATAAACTGGGGAGCAGGCGGGGCCATATTTACCTAAGCGGATTCTTTTTATTTCAGAGCCCGTTTCTGAATTAAGAATATAGAGATGATTATCCAGTGACGGAACGTATATTCTTCCTTCTCTTATCAGGAACTGGGTTGCATTGTATATCTCGGCTCCGGTCTTGAACCTCCAGACTTCGTGGCCTGTCTTTATGTCAATTGCAAAAATATAGCCGTTAAATGATCCAAAATAAACTTTACCGTTATCAACATTTGGATACGATACTATCCAGTCTCCCGTATTAAACCTCCATATTATATGCCCTGTTTCGATATCTATAGAGTATGCATAACCATCCTGCGAACCGATATAAACAGCTCCTTGATGTATGCACGGGCTGCTGATTATTTTTCCTCCGGTTTTGCATTTCCATTTTATTCTTCTTTTGAGAATGTCTACTGCATAAACATTACCATCATAAGTTCCGAATACGACTGCATTTCCACCGAGTGCGGGAAAAGATTCCATAAATAATCCGTCAGTTTTTATTCTCCAAACCTCTTTTCCTGTTTTGATATCGACTGCATAAAAAATCCCATCCGTTGCTCCAAAATATGCAATTCCTTCATGAATTAGAGGTATCGTACTAACGCTACCTCCTCCATTTATTCTGAAGAGTCTGTCAAACTTCTTCGTCTTTCTTACTTCGAGATTTTCATTTTGGATATCAAAGTTTCCGAATCCTTCAAAATCCATAAATTATCACCTAAATTCATCACACCTTCAAAGATTACAAACTCGGTTGTATATTCACTCTTCGTGACGTACTCACTTTTCGCTGAATATTCGGATTGTGAGTAATCGCTTAGATTAAGATTCTCAATTTTACTTGAGTAACTATCAGAATCTTCCCCGGTTCCAAATGTTTCGGCATTTTTCCTTATCTCTACTTTGAAACATTCGTAAGCAGGAGGTATATACGCCATATTCAGTGTCGACGTTGGTATCCTCCACAATTCATTTCCGTTCATATCCAGTGCATAAAGATAGCAGTCCCATCCTCCGAAAAGAAGCATGTTCCCGGCAATTGTAACCGATGAAAATACGGGAGCAGGGGTTTTCTTTCTCCAGAGCTCTTTTCCTTTCAGCGTCAGGCAATAAACATTACCATCTTCACCACCGAAGAAAACCTTGTTATCAAAAATAAGAGGCTTCTTGTCTATTACGCCTTCCCCTTCTATTTCAAAACGCCATATTTCCTGACCAGTTTTTGCATTTATTGCATAAAAAATACCGTCCCTGCATCCGTAATAAAGAACCCCTTTATACAGGCTAGGCACGCTTGCGTTACCGTATTTTCCTGTCCTGAACCTCCATACCTCTCTGCCGGTTTCCGCATTGATAGCATAAAGGAAATTGTCGAAAGACCCGAAGTATATAACATCATCTTCTATCTCAAAATATGATGTGTTGACGATTTCCCTTCCCGTCTTGAACCTCCAGATTTCCTTCCCTCCAGAACTCAGGCAATACAGATACGTATCATAAGAACTCACGAAAATCCTTCCATTATGAGCAGTTGCGCACGAATATATTTCATCACCCGTCTTGAATGTCCATAGAAGTCTCCCGGTTTCCAGATTACATGCATAAACAAACCCATCCATTGAGCCGAAAACGACCTTGTTATCCAGCAGAGCTGCTTTGTTTCCGACGATTCCTCCGGTTTTTATTTTCCATATCTCCGTTCCCGTGGTTTTATCAAGGCAGTACATGAAACCATCATAGCTTCCCATCAGAAGTTTTTCTTTTTCTATTAAAGGCATTTCATCGAGCATTGCTCCGTTGGTTCTGAATTTCCATCTCACTTCTGAAGTCTGGACATCAACTGCGTAAACATAACCATCCATCGCCCCGAAATATGCAGTACCGTTATCATAGACAATTTCCCCGGATATGCTTCCGCCCTGTTTGACTGCTTTCATCCTGTCGATCTTCTTTGTCTGTTTTACCTGCAGATCTTCTACATTAAAGTTGAAATCGGATGAATCCTCGAAACCGAATTCGAAATCCATAAATTATCACCAAAATTTAAAGTTCCCTCGAACATTACAAAATCAACACTATATTCCGATTTTGTGGTGTACTCTGATTTGTGGGCATATTCTGATTTAGTTCCGTATTCGCTTAGGTCCAAAGATTCCGAACCCACAATATATTTGTCGTCAGAATCGATTGAATCCGAACTGTCGATGCTTTTCTTGATTTCCATTTTCCACGCTTCGAAAGCGGCCGGAGCAGCATTAGGGGTTGTTGAAGATGAAGCAAACCTCCATACTTCACTTCCTGTTGTCATATCAAGAGCATATATATGACAGTCCCACGATGTCAGAAATATTTTACCATTGTATACGGCAGGTTTCATGAAGATCCATCCTTCCGTCTCGAATCTCCACACTTCATTTCCATTCAGATCAAGACAGTAAAAGTTCCTGTCGGATGAACCGACATAAATAAGGTCATTTACAATGACAGGTATTCCCATGACTTCGCTTGTCTGAAATCTCCACAGTTCTTTCCCGTGCAGGGTGAGTGCATAAAGATCACCATCCCTTGAACCAATATATAATACGTTCTTATGAATGACCGGAGAGGCAGTATTGCCGTGTTTACCTGTCTTGAATCTCCACCGTTCTTTCCCCGTTTTAGCATCGACTGCATAAATGTAATTATCCAAAGACGGGATGTAAACAACATTGTTGTGTATAAGAAGATGATTTGAACAGAATATCTCCCCCCCTGTCTTGAACCTCCAGACCTCTTTTCCGGTGTTCTTGTCAAGACAGTAAAAATAATTGTCATATGAACCGAAATATACACAATCTCCCGATACGTTTGCACCGAATTCTATATCGGAACCCGTTTTGAATATCCAGAGAATTTTTCCGGTTATCCCGTCAATGCAATAGAAATTCCCTGCACTGGAACCAATATATATTTTTTTATCATCAGCTAACGGAATGGATCCGTATTTTCCTTCCGTCTTTGTCTTCCATTCAAGTTTTCCTGTACGATAGTTGACGGCGTATATGGTTCCTTCATAATCCCCGAGAATCAGCAGGTCGTTAACCCTTACAGGAGATGATTCCATGAACATGTTGTCTGCCCTGAACCTCCAGACTTCTTCTCCTGTCTCAGCATCAACTGCATAGAAATTATGATCTTCTGAACCGAAATACAGGACTCCGTCTATTTCAAGTATCTCATTCAGGATGCTTCCTCCTCCGTCCTGAACTCTCCATGATCTGTCAAATTTCTTCACTCTTTTTATCTCGATATTTTCACTGGTGGCAGTGAAATCACCGAATCCTTCAAACCCGAAGTCCATTCGTTCACCCCGAAGTTCATACAATCTTCAAAAATGACAAAGTCTGTAGTGTATTCCGATTTATGCGTATATTCAGACTTTCCCGCGTACTCCGATTTGGTTCCGTATTCGCTCAGATTAAGATTTTCTATCGCACCGGAATATTTTTCAGCTGTATCAATCGTGTCCGAAACATCGCTGCTCTTCTTTATCTCTGCTTCCCACGCATCGTATGTTGGCGGGATTTCGGATTCTTTTGAAACGCTTGTCGCAAACCTCCATAAGGCATTGCCTTCGATATCGACAGCATATATGTGGCAATCCCAGGAAGAGAAGAATATCTTATCATTCCATACGGCGGGATGATGGTAATTAACAGTACCCGTATGATATCTCCACAGTTCTTTCCCCGTTTTCGCATCCACCGCGTACAGGTTTCCATCACCGTTGCAGAAAAGGAACATGTCCTTGTAACCGGTCCCGGAATCCATCGCTTCCCCGCATTGGAACCTCCACATTTCTTTGCCATCAAAATTCAGGCAGTAAACAATACCATCCCTGCATCCGTGATACAATAAACCATCATGGATTACAGGCGCGCTTGCACTTCCATATTTCCCTGTCTTGAATCTCCATAACTCTTTGCCTGTCCCCAGACTCAGACAATAAACAAAATTATCAAAGGATGGACAGAATATTTTTCCATCCATAACGGGAAGCTTGTTGACATGCCATACTTCTGCCCCCGTCCTGAATTTCCATAACTCCCCTCCAGTATTCGCATCGAGACAATAATAGAAATTGTCGAATGAGCCGAAGATTATCTTATCATCAATTATACTGGGTGATGAAGGTATTTCTCCACCTGTCTTGAATCTCCAGACCAACTGGCCTTTCAGGTTTATGCAATAGAGGAACCCGTCACTGGATCCGAAATATAGTTTTCCGCTGGAATGTCCTATGGTGGAGAAAACTCCTCCGCCCGTCTTGAACTTCCAGATTATTTTTCCTTTAATCTTGTCTATGGCATAAACAGACAAGTCATAGCCACCTATGTAGATTACATCATCTATTATGACAGGACATGAACCGAGCACCATTTCGTCGAGTTTGACCCTCCATATTTCCTGACCTGTTTCCGATTCTACCGCGTAAACATAGCTGTCAAGAGACCCGAAATATATTATTCCGTTTTCTATCGTGGGTTTCTGGTAAACGCTTCCGCCGCTTTTTCCGATGTGCCATATCCTGTCGAACTTCTTTGCTTTCTTTATTTCAATGTTCTCGCTTGATGCTTCAAAGTCACCGAATCCCGAAAAATCAAAATCCATAAACACATCTCTCCGCAATTAATCCTGAAAACGTGTTTCTGGGTATGAACATGCCCTCGTTTCCGAAGTTCATTGCTCCCTCGAATATAACGAAGTCTGTCGTGTATTCGGACTTGTTTGTGTATTCAGATTTAGCCATGTATTCAGATTTTGCGCCGTAATCCGAAAGATTCAGAGTCTCCATTGATCCTGAATATTTTTCATCCGTTTCCACAATGGAATCAATTGTTTCAGTCGATGTCTTTATGGAAGCTTCAAAAACCTCATGTACCGGAGGTATCTCGGATCTCGATGCACCGAAAGTGTTCAGCCTCCATACTTCAGTCATCGTATCAAGATTGATGCAGTAAAATCTGGCATCCCAGCTTCCGACATATAATTTTCCATTGTCCAGAACGAATTTTCCGTACATCATGTCTCCGACCCTGTATCTGGCGACTTCCTGACCATTCATGTCGAGGAAATATATGTCTCCCCTTTCATCGGAGAAGAATATCGTGTTTTTGTATATCTGCGGATACTGGGCGATTAGAGGGCTGTCCGCCTTGAACCTCCAGAGAACCCGGCCTTCAATGTTTAGTGCATAGAAGTCGCCGTCCCTTGATGAGAAGTAAAGGACGCCTTTATGAACAAGCGGAATTCCTCCCGCGACACCATATTTCCCGGCTTTGAATCTCCATCTCTCATTGCCGTTTATTTTATCGACTGCGTAAATGAATCCGTCAAAAGAGCCGAAGAAGATAAGGCCTTTGTGGGTCACATAAGGGAAATTGCTGATAAGATCGTTTCCGGTCTTGAACCTCCACAGTTCTTTCCCGTTGTCGGCGTTCAGACAGTAAAAATAATGATCGTACGAACCAAAATAAACCCTGCCTTCTTCCGCTAGAGGGGCAGTTGCGATATCAGCCCCGCTCTTAAATCTCCAGATTTCTTTACCGGTCTTTGCGTCAAGGCAGTACATGTATGAGTCTTTTGAACCAAAATAGACTCTTCCTTCATAAACATACGGACTGCTGAAAATCTCGGCATTCGCTTTGAATATCCATTCTATTGAACGCATGTCGATGTTTATGCTATACATTCCACCGTCATACGAACCGATTAATATGTTTCTTTCAAACTGAACTGGTGATGAACCATTAATCCTGTCCTCCGTTTTTATGCTCCATATAACCTGGCCTGTGTTCTTATCGACCGCATAGACATAACCATCCAATGCTCCGAAGTATATGAATCCTTCTATAAGCAACGGATTATTATCAATGCTTCCGCCATCTTTTCCCGTTCTCCATATCCTGTCATATTTCTTGGTTTTCTTTATTTCAATATTCTCTGCCTTTGCTTCGAAATCTCCAAAACCCGAAAAATCAAAATCCATTATAATCTCTCCTTAATTGAATTGAAGGTGTTCTGCGGGATAAACATCCCGGAAACACCGATATTCATACAACCTTCGAAGATTACAAACTCGGTTGTATATTCAGATTTATGCGTGTATTCAGATTTAGCTACGTATTCAGACTTGCCCCCGTAGTCGGAGAGATCAAGATTCTCAAACGAACCTGCGTATTTCTCTTCGGATCCTATCGTATCTATAACATCTGCAGACTTCTTGACCTCGAGTTTCCACAATTCGAAAGCATCCGGAATGTAAGCCTGCTTATTGGTGCTTGTCGGGATTCTTACGATTTCTTTCCCGGTTTCCGCATTCACACCATATAAATGGCAATCCCATGAACCGAAATAGAATACGCCATTGTGGATGACGCCCGATGTGAACACGGGACCTTCCGTCTTGAACCTCCAAAGCTCTTTTCCGTTCATATCGAGGCAGTACATGTTTGAGTCCCCTGCACTCAGGTATATTTTACCCTTATACACGACAGGCCCTTTCTCGATACACTCTTTACCAGTCTGGAACCTCCACAGTTCACGGCCTTCCGTTGTAATTGCATAGAGGATTCCATCCCTGGAACTGTAATAAATTACGTTATTATGCACTGTGGGTATGCTGCAGTTCCCGTATTTGCCCGTCTTAAATCTCCAGATCTCTTTGCCATCCTCTATACGGACTGCATAAAGATAATTATCAAATGACCCGAAATAGACTATACCGTTATGTGTGGTCATGTTGTAATCGTTCTCTATTTCCCCGCCCGTCTTGAACCTCCATATTTCCTTGCCGTTGGCCGCGTTCAGACAATGCAGGAAGGAACTGAATGATCCTGCAATTATCTTTCCATCGACTTTTGCTGGTGCGGAGGAGACCACGTCACCTGTATTGAATCTCCAGAGTTCTTTCCCGGTCTCAGGATGAACCGCATAAATGAAACCGTCTTTGCAGCCGAAATATACTCCGGTCTCATCCACGAATGGGGTCGAGTTTATTTCAGCTCCAGCCCTGAATCTCCATACGAGCTTTCCTGTGTTAATATCGATAGAATACATGAAATTATCAAATGATCCGATGTATATCTTTCCATTATAATGCTTTGGGGAAGAATCAATGTATGCTCCGTCACCCTTGAATCTCCATACAATTTTATTTGTTGCCGGGTCAAGGGCATATACGAAATTATCAAGGCTTGCGAATATTATCATTCCGTTAATAAATATTGGCTTCCCGCAGACACTTCCGCCGTCGCTTATCCGCCATATCCTGTCGTACTGCCTTGTCTTTTTCATTTCGAGATTTTCACTTGATGCCTGAAAATCCCCGAAACCGCTGTCTTCTCCGAAATCAAAATCCATGTGAAATCTCCTCCTTAATCGAATTGAAGGTGTTCTGCGGGATAAACATCCCGGAAACACCGATATTCATACAACCTTCGAAGATTACAAACTCGGTTGTATATTCAGATTTATGCGTGTATTCAGATTTAGCTACGTATTCAGACTTGCCCCCGTAGTCGGAGAGATCAAGATTCTCAAACGAACCTGCGTATTTCTCTTCGGATCCTATCGTATCTATAACATCTGCAGACTTCTTGACCTCGAGTTTCCACAATTCGAAAGCATCCGGAATGTAAGCCTGCTTATTGGTGCTTGTCGGGATTCTTACGATTTCTTTCCCGGTTTCCGCATTCACACCATATAAATGGCAATCCCATGAACCGAAATAGAATACGCCATTGTGGATGACGCCCGATGTGAACACGGGACCTTCCGTCTTGAACCTCCAAAGCTCTTTTCCGTTCATATCGAGGCAGTACATGTTTGAGTCCCCTGCACTCAGGTATATTTTACCCTTATACACGACAGGCCCTTTCTCGATACACTCTTTACCAGTCTGGAACCTCCACAGTTCACGGCCTTCCGTTGTAATTGCATAGAGGATTCCATCCCTGGAACTGTAATAAATTACGTTATTATGCACTGTGGGTATGCTGCAGTTCCCGTATTTGCCCGTCTTAAATCTCCAGATCTCTTTGCCATCCTCTATACGGACTGCATAAAGATAATTATCAAATGACCCGAAATAGACTATACCGTTATGTGTGGTCATGTTGTAATCGTTCTCTATTTCCCCGCCCGTCTTGAACCTCCATATTTCCTTGCCGTTGGCCGCGTTCAGACAATGCAGGAAGGAACTGAATGATCCTGCAATTATCTTTCCATCGACTTTTGCTGGTGCGGAGGAGACCACGTCACCTGTATTGAATCTCCAGAGTTCTTTCCCGGTCTCAGGATGAACCGCATAAATGAAACCGTCTTTGCAGCCGAAATATACTCCGGTCTCATCCACGAATGGGGTCGAGTTTATTTCAGCTCCAGCCCTGAATCTCCATACGAGCTTTCCTGTGTTAATATCGATAGAATACATGAAATTATCAAATGATCCGATGTATATCTTTCCATTATAATGCTTTGGGGAAGAATCAATGTATGCTCCGTCACCCTTGAATCTCCATACAATTTTATTTGTTGCCGGGTCAAGGGCATATACGAAATTATCAAGGCTTGCGAATATTATCATTCCGTTAATAAATATTGGCTTCCCGCAGACACTTCCGCCGTCGCTTATCCGCCATATCCTGTCGTACTGCCTTGTCTTTTTCATTTCGAGATTTTCACTTGATGCCTGAAAATCCCCGAAACCGCTGTCTTCTCCGAAATCAAAATCCATGTGAAATCTCCTCCTTAATCGAATTGAAGGTGTTCTGCGGGATAAACATCCCGGCAACACCGATATTCATACAACCTTCGAAGATTACAAACTCAGTCGTGTATTCAGACTTATGGGTGTATTCGCTCTTTGATGCATACTCTGACTTTGCTCCGTATTCTGAAAGGTTCAGCGTTTCCATTGAACCTGCATATTTCTCTTCGCTTCCAACTGTATCTATGATATCCGCGCTTTTCTTTATCTCGAATTCATAACTCTCGTTCTGAGGCGGAACAGGAGCGGGTGTCAGCGAACTTGTAGCCAGTCTCCAGCTCTCTTTTTTCGTCGAAAGATTTATTGCATACATATGACAATCCCAGCTTCCCAAGAATAGTTTATTGTCGTAGAAAGTGGGGAAATCGAAAAGAGGTCCTCCTGATTTGTATGTCCATAAATTTTCGCCCTGCACAGACAGGCAATAGACATGGGCATCCTCTGAAGTTATATATATCCTGTTATCATGAAATCCGAATCCCAGAACCTGTCCTCCGGTTTTAAAGCGCCATAATTCCTTTCCTTCAGGGGAGATTGCATAAAAGAACCCATCACGGGTTCCCATGTATAAAACACCGTTCAGTATCTTAGGGATTGACGAATTGCCGTATTTTCCCGTTTTGAACCTCCACACCTCCGCTCCCGTATTAACGTCAAGGGCACGAAGGAAATTATCGAATGATGTTACAAAAACCATACCATTCAAAAGAGGGGATGACTCGTCTATCTGTATATTATCGCCTGTCTTGAACCTCCATATCTCATTTCCCGAGTCTGCATTGAGACAATAATAATAGCCGTCAAAAGAGCCTATGAAAACCTTGCCTTCGTGAACAGTTGCAGTACATGCAATCTCATCACCTGTTTTGAATTTCCAGATTAGTTTTCCTGTTTCTGCATCCAGACAATAAAAGAAACTATCCTGTGTTCCTATATAGACCCTGCCCTGATATATTACCGGATGATTTGTTCCGATTTTTCCTGCCGTCTGGAACCTCCAGACTTCTTTTCCTGTCTCAAAATCAACAGCATAGATTCTCTGGTCATATGAGCCGAAATATATCTTGCCTTTGAATACTTCCGACGGTTTGCAAAGAATGCTGTTGCCTGCTTTGAAGGTCCATATTATTTCACCTGTTGTGCAATCCACTTTGTAGAGATAGGAATCCATTGAACCATAATAAATATAGTTCTCATGGGCGTTATGGAAACATATGCTTCCGCCCTTTCCCACTTTCCATATACGGTCATATTTCTTGGTTTTCTTTATCTCAAGATTATCCGTCTTTGCAGTAAATTCGCCAAAACCGCCGAAATCAATTTCCATTTAAACACCTCATATTATCTGATACCGGATGCTGGGAAATGAACATCCCCGAAACGCCGAAGCTCATAGCACTTTCGAACATCACGAACTCCGTCGTGTACTCGCTTTTTGTGACATATTCGCTCTTAGCTTCATATTCCGATTTTGTGTAATCGCTCAGGTCCAGATTTGAAATGGAATCAGAATATTTCTCGGTTGAATTAACAGTATCCGTGATTTCCGATTCCTTCCTGATGACTGCTTCAAACATCTTGTATGCCGGAGGAAGTGAAGACTGCTCAAGCGTGCTTGTAGTGAACCTCCATAGTTCGTTGCCGTTCAGGTCAATGCAGTATACATGGCAGTCCCACGCCCCGATGTATATCTTATCATTGTGAATAACAGGCGCATTGAAGATGGAGCCCTTTGTCCTGTATTTCCATAAAACGTCTCCCGTGTCTGGGTCTGTGGCATAGACGTTTCCGTCCGAGCCCCCGAAGTACAATACACCTTTATGGATGACGGGTGTTGTGTCCATAGAGTCTTCCTTCTCCATATTGATTCTCCAGAGCTCTTTCCTTGTCTTTAAGTCGAGACATAAAAGGTAAGGATCCCTCGGTGCATGGTATAACTTCCCGTTATGTATAAGGGGAGTTCCCGCGTTACCGTATTTCCCCGTCTTGTATTTCCACAACTCCTTGCCTGTTTCAGTGTCAATCGCATAAAGGAAATTATCAAAAGAGGTTATGTATATGACACCATCTCTGATCAGGAAAGAATTGTCGTTGTGGATTTCCGCTCCCGTCTTGAAGCGCCACAATTCCTTTCCTGTCCTGAAGTCAATGCAGTATAAAAAACTGTCAAAGGAGCCCGCAAAGACCTTGCCGCCGATTGCAGTCGGTGCAGAGGCTATATCATCACCTGTCTTGAACCTCCAGAGCTCACTACCGTCTTCTATTTTGAGGCAATAGAAATACGTATCCTTTGACCCGAAAATGACGGCATCTTCGTATGTGAAGGGTGAGACGTCTATCGGTCCCCCCGTCTTGAATTTCCATAAAAGTTTGCCCTTTTTCGAATCAAGGGCATAAAAATAACCATCGAATGACCCGAACATGACTATATCATTTTTTATTGCGGGAGAGCATTCCTCTATTCCTTTGTCGGTCTTGAACCTCCAGAGCTCTTTTCCCGTCTCCGCATCTATTGCAAACAGGTAACCGTTCATATCTCCTGCATAAAGGACACCTTCATGCACAAGAGACGTGTTGTTGATGCTTCCCCCTGGTCCGACTTCCCACATACGGTCTACTTTTTTTGTCTTTTTCATCTCTATGTTTTCTGTTTTCGCCTCAAAATCACCAAAACCGCCAAAACCGAAGTCCATAATTACACCCATCTACTTGGGATTAATCTAATCTTGTAACATAATTAAATTAATGATTTATAAATATAATTACTACTTTTAAGTATTGAAGAGTAAAAAAATATTAAAATTATTCCGATATATTTCTTTCCATAAGATTTTCCTAAAATAAGAATAAATACCTATTCCATATAATAATCAAGCGAATTTACTAGTAATATACTTGTTATATTATATAATATAATTAAGATTAGGGGGAGTTCTAATGAAAAACGTCGAAACAATCAAAGAAATTGAAAGAAAAATAGAAAAAAATATTGAGAAAGCAAGACTCCAATCTGAAAAAAGTATAAGAGACGCGCACACAAGCAAAGATGAAATAATAAGAAAAATTCTTGAGAAAACAAAAAAAGAAGCCGATTCTCTTATCGAGCAGGCAAAAAAAGAAGCCGAAAAAGAAAGCAAAGCAATATTGAATGATTCTGAAAAGGAAGTCAGGAAAATTGAATCGGCTGCTTCCAAAAATATGAGCAAGGCAGTTGATATGGTTGTCGGGGAGTTTGAAGATTGATATGTTTCTTCCAGCGAGAATGTGCAGATTGGATTGTATAATTGCGGATGAAAAGAAAGCAGAACTCATGAACACCCTTCACAAGATGGGTGTCACCCAGATAGAGCACCTGGGCGATAAAGTCCTTGAAAAAATTTCTGTTGAGAGGGACGAGCCTCTTGATAAAGTCGTTGAAATTTCCAACGCCCTGATACGTTTAAGAAAAATTATTGATGTTCTTGCTGTTTATGAGAAAAGAATCGAGAAAAACATCTTGGCTGATATGCTGGGCGTGGATTATACGGAGAAAAAAACCGTAAAGGAAACAGGCTTTGAAGAAATAATGAAAAACGCGAAAGGACTTCTTGAAAAGTATGAAGATGAGATAGAAGAGCTTTCGAAGGGATCACAAGCGGATGCATCCGCAATATCATCCCTGAATGAAAAACTCAGGTCATATTCTTTATACAGGAACGTAAAAGAGAAAATCGAACATTTTGGAGAATCAACATATCTTTATTCCGTTCTTGGGGTTATTCCGGCTGCCAACATCGATGCACTAAAAACAAAATTGCAGGATACTTTCGGCAGGGAATATTCCGTGGAAGCGGAGAACGCTGAAACGAAATCAGTAATATCTGTATGCGTTAAAAAGGAAAGAAAAGAGGAACTTGAATCTGTTCTGAGGGAATCCGGATTCGAGAAGACGAAAATGGAAGGGGAAGGCAGAATTTCCGATATTATAAAATCAATGGAATCGGACCTTGCTGAATATAAAAAAGAGGAAAAGGAAAAGCGGAGGAAACTGGAAAGCATTTTTGACAAGGCATATAAAGACCTTCTCGTTACCGAGGAACTTCTGGGCTTTGAGAAGGACAAATGCGAGATATTTATCAGCTGCGGCAAGACAAGAAAGACGTCAATTACAAGGATATGGGTTCCTCAGAAAAGTTGCAGAGATATCGAAGATATCATAAATAAGGTCACTCAGAGTAAGTGTGTAATTGAAAAGGAGGAGAACCTTGAAGAGGCTCCCATACTTCTGGAGAACAACAGGATTGCAAAGCCTTTCGAAGGACTCACAAAGATGTTCGCCCTGCCGAAATACAATGAGATAGATCCTACTATATTCATTGCGCCCACTTTCTGCATATTCTTCGGTCTGATGCTCACTGACGCAGTCTACGGTCTTATCCTTATTATAGCAGGTTTCGTGACCACGATAACGATGGGAAAGCGGTCAAATAACGCGTCAGCCGCGGGATTCATAATGATAGGCTGCGGGATAGCGGCGGTATTTTTCGGGATACTCACGGGCAGTTATTTCGGTGATTTCGCTGCAAAATATCTCATCGGCACCCTTCCAAATGAACTTGCGGTGTGGATTGATCCCATGTTCGGAAGCAACGCGATGACGGTTTTAGTTGTCGTCTGTGCAATGGGATTCGTGCATATCATGTTCGGTCATTTCCTCGGGCTCTTTGACAGCTTCAGAAGGAAGGACAGGAAGAAAGCAATCTTTGAACATCTTCCATGGTATATACTGGTGGGGGGAATTGTTGTGGCTGCGCTTCCGCAGTTCGGGATGCTTTCCCAGATGTACACCTATGTCGGCGGGGTAATGGCCGTCATAGGACTCTTAATGCTCGTCAAAGGGCTGGGATTCATGGCGTTTATTGACCTCATAGGCCTTGTGGGAAACACACTTTCATACGCCCGTCTTCTTGCAATGTCCCTTACGACGGCGGGAATTGCAATGAGCTTCAACTTCCTTGCAGGAATGGCCTATCAGATTCCTTACATAGGTATTATTGTCGGAGCGGTGGTCTTCTTTTTCGGCCACCTGATAAATATACTGATAAACAGCCTGGGCGCCTTTGTCCACTCGCTGCGTCTCCAGTACGTGGAGCACTTCGGGACGTATTATTCGGGTGGCGGAAGGGAGTTCAGACCTTTCAGAGAGAACAGAATTCATACGATAGTGAAATAAGGTATAAGGATAATATGATAAAGTTGTTTAAAGAGGTGAAAAAAAGATGGCAGAAGAACTTTTGTTCGGGGTCTTAAACGGAAACGTTCTCGGCATCATAGGGTCCGCGATAGCAATAATGATTGCCGGAGTCAGTTCCGCGAAGGGCCTTGAAATAGCTGGAAATACGGCTGCCGGTGCAACCGGTGAAAACGAAGAAAACTTCAGCAGTTCTCTTATCCTTCAGGCAATGCCCCAAACACAGACAATTTACGGTTTCATTGTAGCCATCCTGATAATTCTTGGTATAATGAACGGCGGCCTGACGATAGAGAAAGGAATGGTAGGACTGTTCGCCGGACTCGCTGTCGGCGTCACGGGAATATCGGCAATAAACCAGGGAAAGGTAGCTTCCTCATCTATAGGAGCTGCTGCAAAGAACGCTGCGATTAAAGGTAAAGTGCTGATATTCGTTGTCATGCCAGAGATAGCGGCATTGTTCGGCTTCGTAATAGCTATAATGGCCCTGATATCAGTCGGAGTATTTTAGGTAGAATAGAATGAAGCTGCTAAGAAGCGGGGGAGACTACTCCTATGCATATGGAGTGGTGAGCGGAAAAGGCAGGAAACTGTTTTCAAGGAAACAGATAGAAGACCTTGCCATGTATAAGAGTGTAGGCGAGATTACGGCCTTCCTTGAAGGAACAGAATACGAACGGGATATCCATGGGGCTGTCGGGAAGAAGGTCGATCCCATCAAGCTTGAGAAGAGCATCCTTAACCATTTCTTCCGTATATTCAGGGAAATAATCTCCACCCTCCCGCAGGCGGACAAGGAGACGATGGAAGAGCTTATAATGGGAAATATAGAAGCAGAAAATATGGAGATAATAATCCGGATGATCCACAGAAAATTGGATCCGGAAGAGACCGGGCATATGCTCACACCCTGCAGATGGAAAGATGATTTTGTTTCGGATATCATCTCATCGCAATCCATAAAAGAGCTTGTTGAAAAGCTCGGGAAAACCGAATATCATGAGCCCCTTGAACAGGCTCTGGATAAATACGAAGATGAAAAGAGTACAGTACCTCTTGAAACGGCTCTTGAAAAATTCTTGGCAAAGAAATGGCTGACGTTGCAGGAAAAAATTGCGGAGGACCTCAAATCATATATAGAAATGAAGATAGATGCCATGAACATACGGTCTTTACTGCGTCTGATAACCGAAGAAAGGAGCAGGGAAGGCGCATTCGTCGAGGGGGGAAAATACCTCACGAGAAAAATGTTTGATGAGGCAGAAAGCATTGAAGATGCATTGGAGGTGCTTAACAGGACCCCCTACATCAATGCTGTAAAGGAGGGTCTTGAGTATTATGGAAAGAGCAAATCGTTCGTGCATCTGGAGAATATATTATACAGGGAAAATGTCCAGAGGTTCGCGGACGAAGCCCTTTTCAATCCGCCGAGCATGAGCTCCATAATACTCTTCATTTCAAGAAAGAAAATGGAGATAAAAAATCTCAGGAGAATAGTCGTTTGCAAGGCGAACGATGTCCCGCAGAATGAAATTAAAGAACTGTTGCTGTGATTTTATGAGTATGGAAACTTTGATAAGGAGTATAGAGGAAGCCGGAAGAAAGGAAATAGACAGGATAAGAAAAGATACCGATGCCCAGATAAGGGAAATAAGGAAAAAATTCGAGGAAGAAGCAATTGGGCAGGCAAAAAAGATACTTGATAACGCCAAGTCGGAAGCCCACCTTGCAAAGGAAAGGATATTATCCAATGCCAAAATCGAGGCAAGGGAGATGGCGGACAAAAAGAAGAATGCTTTAATTGATAATGTTTTTGAGAAGGCAAAAGAAATGATTCTCAGTTCAGGTGAAGCTGAGAAGAAGAAGCTTCTAATATCCCTTGAAGAAGAGGGCAAAAGGGATATAAAAAATCCTGAGGTCTTTGTGGATAAAAAATATGCGAACCTTATAAGGTCCGCAAAAACCATGAATCTGGGGGATTTCGGTGTACTTATCAAAAGCAGAGACGGTAAAGAAACAGTTACGAACACTCTCACAGAGAAAACGGAGCATATAAAAACAACAATGAGACATGAAGTAGCGAAGGTGCTTTTTGAATGACAAAGATGATGGTAATCGGTGATGAAACGGTCATCTCGGGAATGAAACTGGCAGGGCTCAAGAATTGTGCCAAGGCAGATGAAGAGAACATATTCACCGTCCTCAAGGAGATTCCGAAGGACATAGATATTATAGTGATATCGGGTAAACTCCGCCAGAAAGCGAAGGATACCATTATCCGTATGAAGGATAAAATGGTGATAGAACTTCCTGACGGCGAAGAAGGCGGCGAGGATATGGTCGCACGCATGATTAGGGATGTCATAGGATTTGAAACATCTTAAAGGTGGTTTGATGGGTAAGATAATCAGAATTGCAGGATCTCTTGTAGAAGCAGACGGCATGGAAGGGCACAGTATTTACGAGCTTGTGAAAGTCGGAAAGGAAAACCTTCTCGGCGAGATAATACGTCTTAACAGGGATGTAGCGTCGATTCAGGTATACGAGGAGACGACGGGAGTCCGGCCGGGAGAACCCGTTACCGGCACAGGCGCTCCGCTTTCAGTAGAGCTCGGGCCGGGTGTCCTTAAGTCCATTTATGACGGCGTGCAAAGGCCTCTTGAACTCATCAAGGAGGTATCAGGCGCTTTCATCTCAAGGGGAATATCCGTCCCTCCGATAGACAAGGAAAAGAAATGGGAATTTATCCCGAAGGCCGGGAAAGGTGACGAGGTCGTTGCAGGAGATATCATCGGGGAAATTCCAGAGACAAGGATTATCAGGAACAGGGTGATGGTCCCTTATGGTGTTGAAGGCAAGGTGGACTGGGTTGCCCCGAAAGGAAAATATAAGGTAGAGGAAGTCGTCTGCAAGGTGAAGGACGGAAAGGGCAGTATTCATGAGGTCAGGTCAGTGCAGAAATGGCCCATCAGGAAACCGAGACCCCAGAAGAAAAAACTGCCGCCTGAAATCCCTCTTATCAGCGGACAGAGGATATTTGACACGTTCTTCCCCCTCGCGAAAGGCGGAACGGCCGCTATTCCGGGAGGTTTCGGAACGGGAAAGACTGTTTCCCAGCACCAGCTCGCGAAGTGGGTGGATGCCGATATTATTATTTACATAGGATGCGGCGAGAGAGGCAACGAGATGACCGAGGTCCTCCAGGAGTTCCCGCATCTTGAAGATCCCGTGAACAAGATACCTTTGATGGAGAAGACATGCATGATTGCGAATACCTCAAACATGCCTGTAGCAGCAAGGGAGGCTTCCGTTTATACGGGAATGACCATAGCGGAATATTACAGGGACATGGGTTATGATACGGCACTGATGGCCGATTCCACGTCCAGATGGGCAGAGGCTATGAGAGAGATATCATCGCGTCTGGAAGAGATGCCGGGTGAAGAGGGATATCCTGCACATCTGGCATCACGTCTTGCAGAATTCTACGAAAGGGCAGGCCGCGTTTCAACCTTAGGGAGCAAAGAAAGAATTGGCTCCATCAGCGTTATCGGGGCGGTATCGCCTCCGGGCGGGGACTTCTCAGAACCTGTCACACAGAACACCCTTAAGATAACAAGGGTTTTCTGGGCACTTGACAGCTCCCTTGCTGACAGGAGGCATTTCCCCGCAATCAACTGGCTCACTTCATATTCACTTTACAAGGACAGGGTCTCCAAGTGGTTCGAAGAACACGTTTCAAAGGACTGGATGGACCTGAGGGATGACGCGATGTCCATTCTCCAGAAGGAATCCGAGCTCAAGGAGATAGTCCAGCTAGTCGGGTTAGACGCCCTTCCGGAAAGGGAAAGAGCGATACTTGAAGTAGCCCGCATGGTAAGGGAGGACTTCCTCCAGCAGAACGCGTTCCATGATGTGGATACGTACTGTCCGCTCGAAAAGCAGTACCAGATGCTCAGCATTATCATGAAATTCCATGAAGCAGCACAGGCAGCCCTCGCTTCCGGGAAGCTCATTTCGGAGATAACGAAATCGGATGTTATAGATGATATAGCAAAGATGAAATACATAAATGAAAAAACATTCAGGACAGAGCTGAAGAAAATGGAGAGCAAAATAGAAGAAATCAAGGTTGCCCGCTAGCATAGAATTCACAAGCGGGACCCGATAAAGATTGTAAGGCGAAGATAAGGTGATTTCAATGACGATTAAGGAATATTCAAGCATAATTAACGTTTCAGGACCCCTTGTGGTGGTCGATAAGGTCTCCGAAGTGAGATACGGGGAAGTAGTAGAGATAATGACCTCTAAGGGCGAGAAGAGACACGGCCAGGTTCTGGATTCCATGGAGGATAAGGCGGTCGTCCAGGTCTTCGAGGGGACAAGCGGCATAGATACCAAACACACCAAAGTAAAGTTCCTCGGGGAGACGATGAAGATTGCCGTGGGAAAGGGCATGCTTGGAAGGATATTCGACGGTGCAGGCAGGCCGAGGGACGGCAAAAGGGAGATAATACCCGAAGACCGCCGCGACATAAACGGCAGCCCCATAAACCCGGTCATAAGGGCGTATCCAAGGGATTTCATCCAGACGGGCGTTTCATCTATAGACGGCATGAACACCCTTGTCCGGGGACAGAAGCTTCCCATATTTTCCGCATCGGGCCTCCCCCACAACGAGCTTGCGGCACAGATTGCCAGGCAGGCGAAGGTCCCGGGAAAGAGCGAAAACTTCGCCGTGGTGTTCGCTGCCATGGGCATTACCGCTGAAGAATCCAACTTCTTCAGGGAGGATTTTGAAAGAACGGGAGCTCTGGAGAGGATAGTCACGTTCCTTAACCTTGCAGACGACCCGACAATCGAGAGGATAATCACACCGCGGCTCGCCCTGACAACCGCGGAATTCCTGGCATTCGAACACGGGATGCACGTCCTTGTCATACTTACGGACCTCACGAACTACTGCGAGGCCCTTCGGGAGATTGCCGCCGCGAGGGAAGAGGTCCCGGGAAGGCGCGGTTATCCCGGTTATATGTATACGGACCTTGCATCACTTTACGAGAGGGCGGGGATGATACAGGACAGGAAAGGAAGCATTACGCAGCTTCCCATACTGACCATGCCTAACGAAGACATAACCCATCCCATTCCGGACCTTACAGGCTATATCACCGAAGGCCAGATCGTTATGAGCAACCAGCTTCACAGGAAGGGCATTTACCCGCCTGTCGATGTCATGCCTTCGCTCTCAAGACTGATGCAGCACGGTATAGGGAAGGACAGGACGAGGGAAGACCATTCCGACGTTTCAAACCAGATGTATGCAAGCTATGCGGAAGGCAGGGACCTGAGAGACCTTGTCGCGGTCGTAGGCGAAGAGGCTCTGAGTGAGACTGATAAGATACTCCTTAAATTCGCGGACCGCTTTGAAGGTGAATTCGTGAACCAGAGCACCACGGAAGACAGGACCATAAAGGACACACTTTCGATCGGGTGGGAACTTGTAAGCCAGCTTCCCATGAGGGAACTTAAGAGGATAAGACCGGAAATCCTTGATAAGTTCCATCCCGGAAAAGCCGGAGAAACCAAGGAAAAACCAAAGACGAAAGAAAAGAAAACCAAGAAGAAATCCGGATAAATGGTGTAAAAATGCCAAAGATAATATCGGGCGTCCATCTGACGCGGATGGATCTGATAAAGACGAACAACAGGATACGCTTAGCCACGAAGGGACATAAGCTCCTCAAGGAAAAGCGGGACGCCCTCATAACAGAGTTTTTCAGGATAGTGGGACGGGCGAAGGGTGTCAGGAAAGAACTGGCTGAAAACCTCCTTGAAGGAAAGAAGAACATAGTAAAGGCAAGGGCCCTGTCAGGAATAGGGGTTGTTGAATCTGCTGCGGAGAGCGCTCCCGCGATGGGCGACATCGAGTTCGGCTTCAGGAACGTCATGGGCGTCAAAATACCTGTAATGGAAAAGGAAGTGGAACAGGCGGAAAAGGAGGTCCTTCTCCACGAGACGCATAAACTCGAACAGGCGACCGATAATTTCAGGAAGGTTACGAAGGGCCTTGTCAATCTCGTAGTCGCGGAGGAGGGCGTGAGGCGCATAGGAGAGGAGACCAAGAAGGTGAAGAGAAGGACTAACGCTCTTGAGCATATCATGATCCCGAACCTCATATTTACCAGGAAATATATAGACTTCAGGCTTCAGGAAATCGAAAGGGAGAATTTCTTCCGCCTGAAGGTTATAAAGAGGAAGATGAAAAAATGAGAGCGAGCCACTGGGTAATCGAGGATATAATAAAGGCACTGGAGACCGGAAATCTTTCCGAGACGTGTGAAAAATTCGCTCAGCGCTACCATAAAGACAACGAACTAAAAGCCATACTGAGCGTCAAGAAACCGGATACAGGAAAAATAAAAAAAGCGCTTGAAGACCTTGCAAACAAGAGGAAATTCATGGAAAGTTCCGGCGGAACCGATTTGTGGATGGCGGACAGGAGAAAGGGTTCGACAGAAACAAAACTCAGATAAAACCCAGAACCTTTCTGAAAGCTTCCATTTCAGATTTTCCGCGAAGCTCCGATTCATTTATTGCAAGGCTTGAGACAATAACCTGAGCTTTTCTTTTTCTGGCAAGTTTCGCTGCCTCAAACAACTCTTTGACAAAATGAGCCCTGTCTGCACTTTCCCTTGCCAGCAGTTCCGAAAAACCAAAATTGACTGCGACCTTGTTTTCTTTACAGAAATTCATCGTTACAAAATCAACAAGAAGCCTGTTTTCATCACTGATAAAACCGGTTATCATGTCAACATTTTTTGTTTCAGAAGCTTTTCTAAAGACGTCTTCATTCAGTCCCTTGACAGCAATCATATCCACTTTCCCTTTGACCTGCTGACATATCTTCTGGATGTTGCCAACTTTGTCCGTTTCGATGAGAACACATGATTTTGAATCAAAATCCTTTGTCCTGAAATCATTGAACATGTTCAAAGATTTCTCGAAATCTTTCTTGGTTACTATCGCTAGACATGCTTCCTGGCCCTCCT
>CAZKOV010000008.1:0-22074 GCA_964554465.1 uncultured archaeon | reverse complement strand
AATATTTCTTTAAAAGATCAGCCAAAAGGTCTCAAGATTACTGATTTTAAAAAACAAATAGAAGATTTGAAAAATATGATAATCGGCTCCCGAACTATGTCCGCGGAATATGACGAACTTCTAAAGAGAATGGACGAACTGGAACAGATGGTCAGGAGTATAAAGCCTGTAAGATTGCCTGAAAATGCGCAGGCATATTCTGATTCCATTAATGATATTCAAGAGAGATTAAATACCGTTTTTCAGGAAATAGAAAATTTAAAAAATGCCGGTCCTATAGTCAAAAGGCCTTTACCTCCCGGCACGGATGTGAATGGTTTAGAAAACAAGATACAAATTCTGGAAAATATGATAGAAGAACTGTCAAACAGGATCGGAAACGCCGTGGATTTACAAGGACTTGAAAAGGAGGTTGATTCATTGTTCTCGGCTATAAATACGAATAATGCAAAATTCGAGAAAAATATTCAGGATATGAATAAGAAGATAGAAAAATTCGAAGCTTCTCCCAGAAAATTTTCTGTGCAAGCGATACCTGTGGATATTAAACAACTCAAGAAAGAAATCGATTTGATAAAATCAGATATTGGTAAGATGGTGTCAAAAGATGATTTTGTTAATTTTGAAAAGAATCTCGTACCGCCTGAAATCCCAGATAATTTGAAAGGCGGAGCCGATATTAAGAAAATTAAAAAGGACATGGAAAGAGTTCTGAAAGAGAATGAAGAAATGAAAAAATTATTTAAATCTGCCAAAAGCAGATTACCTCTACCCCCCGAAAGTCTTTCGACTAAATTATTGCATACAGATATGTCAAAGAGTTCGGAAGAACTTGAATATCTAAGAAAGAGTCACTTAAAAAATGAAGCGATGTATACTAAAACTGTCAGCGATCTGAGAAATAAAATAGCCGAGAATGAAAAAAGAATAGAAAATGTAATGGATGAACTGGCAAAAATGATGAAATCTTTCCAGACGGGAAAACCTCCTCGTAGCTTTGTTACTGATAAAAACGTTGATATGGTATCAGAAAAAATCAATTCTCTGAAAATAGAACTTGAAAATGATGTTTACAAAGAACTTGAAATTATGAACAAGACCATAAGAGACTCGCTCAGCGAAAGCAGTCAATATAAAGAGAAGATTAACACCGAGTTATCTGCCGTTTCAGATAAGATAAAGGAACTTGAAAAGGTACATCAGAATTTACAAGGCATGAATATCGTAGATATGAAAAGGGAACTAGAGATGCTTAAAGCGAAACAGAAATGGATAGAGGATAATATCGAACATTTAAATCTGCGACCTCTCCATGAAAAACTTGCCGATGTCGAACGTAAACTGAACATGCTAAAAATAAGTTCTCCTCTTATCATAGAATAAAAATATCATTTCTATTGTTCTTTATCCTTGTCTCTGTTCTGGCCAAGGAGTCCGCCAAAATGGCTGGTTGGGTGACTTTGTGGATCCTTTTTCTTTATTCCTGTTTTCATAAATTGTAAAACGTTAGAATCTTTGCCCTGAGTTCTGGTTTTCATTGGATTCGGAATCTTCATTGTATATTTCTTCCTTATTGACAGCACAACCAGTACAACTATAATTATGACACCGCCATATATGGCTATGCTCTCAGCAGATTCTCCTGTTGCCAATTCTCCTGTTATGAGCCCTTCAAGACTAAAGGGGCTGTTTTTAGTTTCGCTATCCTTGGTTTCATTTATTTCTTCCGCCGTTGTCTCCTTTTCCTGCCTCAGTGTTATTGTCATCAGGGCTTCACTTTCAACTTCATCCGATTTTGCTTGGATTGTGACAGGATAATAGTTCTTGCATTCCTGTTTTTCGCAGTATGTTTTCGAAACCAATATTTTAAGTTCAACTTCTTTGACATCCCCGGGAGAAAGATCGTTGATACTGACCGGAAGAAGCTGATACCATTCGGTTGCCAGACCTGATACGTACAGGCGTATGTTTGTAAGATCCGTCTGTCCTGAATTGAGTACAGAGAATTTTATATTAAGAGGTTCTCCAACATATGCTTTTTCACCGTCCGGGATGTTAATAAAAGAGATCTCCTTCTTCACGTCGGTTTCTATTGTAAAGTATTTAATGGCATCTTTGTAAGGGTATTTCTTTGCACGCATACTTATATTGAAAATCCCCTCTTCTAGTGGTAGTGTTAAATCGGATTTGAAGTTGCCTGAAATTATGCTTTTGGTGGTATCGTTCAGTCCTTCTATTCCTATTATTTTTATTTCTACATCGGCGCCTTCTATTGCTTCATCTTCCATATCTGTTATCTGACCTTTAATTTCAATTTGATCTCCTGCACTATAATCTCCATAACCGAGATCCGAACCTAATTTTATTACAAGATTTTTTCTTTCACCTATAACAAAAGCAGAAGGTTGTGTGGTATTAAGCATGACTATGTTGCCCCGTGTGTTAACATATACGTTTTCTATCTTTTCCCATTCGCTGGAGCATATGCTTTTTCCAAAATTCCAGTTATTACATTTGTATACTTCGAGATTTTCTTCGTTCTTTATCTCCGCATCGGAATACGGTATAGTTAATTCTGCAAAATCAAAAGGCAAATCAAACTCCAGAACTGCAATCTTAACAACATCTATTCCATCATCTATAGTCTTGATATTCTTCGGTACGTCATAATTAATCGGACCGTCTGCGATGGATGTCTCTTCAACGTTCTCTTCGGTTAATTCCACATTCATAAACTCGGCATTCATACCCTCAAATTCTATTTTCATATCATATTCACCGGGAATTATATTAGCACTGTATCTTCCGTCGTTCCCGTTTTCTATAAGATAATACATAGAACTATCATCATTCTCCAGTTCCATTTTAATATGCCTTACAGTTCCTGATGCATCCATAATCCTTCCTTTAAGGGCTATTATAAAGTGAATGGCCTTCTCTTCCACAAGAGATGCCGGATAGGTGGTTTCCCCCATATAACTTACATAGACTGTTATGTCGTGTGGTCCTGCTTCTTTTTTAGGAACAACCATCTTTAAATTCCATATATATTTATCATTCTTGTCCTGTATGGGCAGACATTCTATCATTTCGTCTCCTATGTAGAAAGTAAAATCGGGTCTGCTGAAAACTACAGGATTTCCTTTGTCACTAACTCTCAATTTTACGCTGATCTCTTTCGTGCCATCAAGAGATAGGAATTCACTTGTTGTGGGATAGAGAATCTCTGCTTCAAGTGAATGTTTTATAATCATTGAATCGGCAGTCGAATCGGTAATTTCTATTTCGTGTTCGGGGTCATATTTATTATATATGGCATGCAATGTGATGTCATATATTCCAGAAGGGAATGTCTGGGATATGAAGGGGTTTAGTATCCAATTTTCGTTTTCTGTATCATAAAAATAATCTATTTCACTATCTCCTTTGATATCTATCTTTTCTCCTTCCATTGAAATGAGTGAAATCCAAAAATCCACTTTCGCGAGATTTGAACCTGTTATCTTTTCTGTTACGTCTCCGACAAGATTGAACTCAAATTTTATAGACTGAAATTCTTGGCCTTTGTAACTTACTATTGGGAAATTTATTGTAGGACTTATTATGTTCAACTCCAGTTTCTTTGCTATGAAAGTTACGCTTTCTGTTATAGATTCGTTGGCAGAATTTCCTTTTATGGTTACCTCATGGGTGCCCGGTTTCCGTATAGTGTATTCATAATTATAATTATCTCCATCATTATCGACATAAACAGGGCCAAAGTCATCATTAATTTCTATAGTCGCATTATCACAGTTCAGACAAGTGAATGATATAGTAACTTTGGATTGGGAATTAGACATCCAAAAGATATTGCTGGTATCCACATTGCTTATTTCTATATCGTTAATTTGCGGTGTTTCAGCTCTAACTATACCTATTAAAAGGAATGTTAATATGACCGCTACCAGTATGACCCTTTCCTTCATATAATCCACAATGGTTTTTTTGTAAGCATAATTGTTATTTCTTTCTTGGTCTTCCTGGACCTCTTTTCTTTTTAGGTCTGCCTGGACCTCTCTTGATTACGTTTTTCGTTTTTCTTGGGCGACCCGGACCTCTTTTCTTTTTAGGTCTGCCTGGACCTCTTTTCTGTTTCAATCCAGAAGATAACTCGACTCTTTCTTCAGCTTCTGTTATTGAACTCTGGGCTTCTGTATTGAAATCATCTACGTTTCCTTCTGATCCATTTTGATAATTAAGGGGACCTGTAGTTCCATGCACGAACATTTCACCCCGATTCATAACCGGATGGGAAATCATCTCTGACATATTCGCGAAAACATTATTTTCAGGAAGGAGTATGTTAGTATTATGTACCTTATGAACATTATAACCTCCTCCCCTGCCTGCCGGAAGTATGTTTTTCAGCTTTGCAAATTTAGGAGGTTCGTATGGAGCGCCTACAAGTCTTGCGGCAAGTCTTCTAAATTCTATCGCCGAAGAAGAATAAGGCCTATGATGAATTACAGGCATCTTTGAAAATATTGACCTTTTAATATGTTTATCTTCAGGTATTACTGCTATTACGCTCAGTTCTGTCGCTGCTTCTATATCAGAAACATTTAAATCGCATTTATCCCTTGATGTCTTGTTTACAACAAGTCCTAAAATATTTTTATTATGTTCCTTTGCAACCTCTATGACCCGTATCGCATCTGTAACTGCAGGGAATTCGGGATTGGTGACAACAATAATATCATCGCAACATTTTAGGACAGAAAGACCCTCGCTAGCAATGCCTGGCGGCGAATCTACCAGAACCAATCCTTTCATTCTATCAAAGATTGACTTAAGTTTTGAAGCGTCGACATCTATACTTTCATAAGCCAGCGAAGACGGCATGAGTTTCAGACCGGAGGGATGTATATATATTGCTTTTTCCGGCCTTATTTCCCCTTTCAGTATTTTCTGTATGTTGCATGGATGAAAAGAATACAAACCCAGATGGAGACCGAGATTAGATGAAGTTAAATCAGCGTCAACCAATGTTACATCATGACCGATCTCGTGAAGAGCCATGCCAATATTTGCAGTGACCACAGTCTTACCTACACCGCCTTTCCCAGAAACAATTCCCACGACCCTCGACAATCTAACACCTTACCCCTCGAGATGTTATTTACTTTACTTTATGATTTAAATGCTTTCCTCGTTTTAAGGCAAAAAATCGTCATTTTTTCTAAAAAATCATATATTTCTTTATGAAACAATAATTAAAAATAAAAATAAAAATAATTAAAATATTTTTCAAATAATAACTAAGAAATCCAATTAAACAAATTATTTTTTTTCTTTTATTTTTCTTTTTTTAATTTGTCTTATATTCAGGAAAGTCAGTAAAAATATCACTATACCTAAAATCCATATAATTAAATCTTTCTGATTTATTTTATTATTTTTTTCCAAATAAAATTCCAGACTTGAAAAATAATTATTTTTCTTATCAAAAATATTTAATTTAATTTTACTTTTATGAAAAATCGATGGCTCGAAATTTATTGTCAAATATTTAATTTCGTTATTATTTATTTTTTTAATTTCACCATTTTCAAAAACCCATCCAAACGGATATTCATCTGCATAAACTATGATATCTTCTAAATCGGAATTTGCCTTGAATTCCAGTTCCAATTGGTTATCAGAATCGGATACTTTTTTTACCTCAAGGATTGATTGATTAATCCAATCTGTTTTCTTGGTTACATTATTCACCGTATTGTTCACAAAAAATTCAGAAACCGGTCCTTCAAAAATGTCATGACACTGATAGATTCTCATTTTTGAATAGAATCTGCCGCTGATGTTATAAGGATACCAATAGGCTTCAAAATCATCATAAGCTCCAGCTTCCAGCGGGATATTAGCAGACCAACACGAATGTACTAGTTTGTCATCTGAAGCGTTATAAATATCAAATCTCAGCCTTGTAAGGCATCCGACAGAGCCTACATTATAAATGGACGTTTCGAATTTCTGAAAACCGTTTTCTATCTCTTCCTTAAAATTATAATACTCAAGCGCTCTTTCTATCTCAGGTGAGATTTTTACTGTTATCGGTAAATCAGCTGAAGCTAACGATATGGAAAATAAATATAAAACTGCAAAAGTCACAGCGATAATTTTACCATACATTATTCTCACATTAAATATAACAGATTCTCAAAGAAACTGCTCTTTGGATAGATAACCGTTATCTTTATTTCTCCTGAATAATTACCCTTTCTTTCCGGTCCGCATTCTATTTTTATTTCATTCTTCCCCGGTAAAAGGATCATTTCATCGTTTTTTTCTGCTCTTGTGAATGCTTCCATATTACCCGATATTTCAATTTTTGCCTTCGCTTTATTTTTCTCGTTATTATTTATCTCTATAATCTTTCTTGTTGAAGTTCCCGGAGGCAGTCTCCCGAAATTAAGTTCGTCTGTCTGACCGGCGACACCTATTCGCACCGAACTGTTAACCGTTGCATCTGCCAGATCAACAGCCTCGACTTTTACTGGATACGTTTTTACTGAATATTTAAAAAACGGATCCGAGGAAAAATCAACATTTATTGAATCGGTATATGTAATTTCAAATGGCGTGAATCCGGCATAGGAAGATATAAATAAAATTATTCCTATTACAAGGACTGCGACAAGAAACACTTTATTTTTAATCTCCATAAAACCCCCTCCAATAATATCTCAAATTCTCCAGTATATTACCAATGAAACTATGGCAATTATTATCACTATTAGCCACCACGGAATGCTATAAATATCTATGCTTGGTGGGCTAAGCAGAATGCCTATAACAACAAGTACTGCCATGATAAGGCCAATAATTACCATAAGCCATACCCAATCGGATTTAAAGTAAGCAATAATTGCTAACATTGCAACAAAAACTATAATTAGCCACCAGGGATAACCTGCAGCCTGCCCGGCCGCCGTGGGACCTCCAAGTTGCGAGATTATAACTTCGGGAATCGTTACCTCCGTATCGGCTGTAAGGCTTCCTGTGATAAAATCTATATCTGCTTTAACTCTATGCGTTCCGTTGGCATCCTCTGTATTCCAAAAAGTTGATAATACCTTTGTCTCTTTCGGGGCCACTCGGGTATATCCCGATTCCATTTTTTTCTTCAGTTCCCCGAAGTTGTCATAAACCTCCATTTCTGCTACCCGTACAAACACGGTATCCGTTCCCGTGTTCTGGAAAAGCACATCAAACCTTACTCTGCCTCCGGCAATCCTGTAAACTTCTACATCTGTTATCTTCCCCTTTCTCAAGGGACCGGGTTGTCCTTCAAGAGGTTTTACATAAAAAACATAAAGGAATCTTGAGACGGCTAGTGTAGCCAGACCGCCGGTTGCTGTTGACTCAATTTTCGGTACAAAATTTATTGAGCCCACATGATATCCTGGATCCGCATCTTCGGGGATATTCAGTATCGCTCTTACCCTTTTATTTGCTCTTACCTTTTCTCCACCAGAAAATGTGTGAACTATCACCTCGCTGGGAGAGACACGGACTGGATTTTCCGGGAACAGTATCCAGCTATCCACCATTTCGTTTGAGGATTCTTCAGGTATGAATTTATAATGACCATCATGCACTGCGCTGTAAAAATCATAATGCGGCTCAATGGAGGACATGCTCACGATCATATCCTCTTTTGATGTTGTTATCAAAAAGAATTCGACGAGTTTGGACTGACCCGGATAAACATCCCCGACATTTAATATACCTGGGGCTACGCCGAGAGAAACGGCACCGACCCCTCTCGGAATACCTAATAATGAAAATGTGAATATTAATAGCAACAGAATTTTTTTAGATGATAAATTAAAACCATTCATATGGATATACTATGAAAATTCAATTTTATATAAATTATATTTTCCAGCTTTTCCAACTGATGATGTATCTTTTAATATTTCCTTTCTAATTTTAATCCATGTACACTGGTAAGCTGGGGGGGCTACTTAAAAAGAAAGCTATAAAAACGGGAGACTTCGTTAGCGTGAAGTTCAAAGGTGTTGAAAAAAGGGGAATTGTAATGCCCAAGGACAGGTTCAGCAATCCCGACACGCTTAACATTAAAATTGAAAATGGCTATAATATCGGTGTTTTATTTGATGAAATAAAGGAACTTGAAAAACGGAAAGCCGAAATCAAAGATTCTGAATTAAAGCCTGAAAAAATCTCTTTTGATAGAAATAAACCGAAGATTTCCACCATTATAACCGGCGGAACCATTGCATCCAAAGTTGATTACAGGACGGGCGGCGTGACCGGTTTGTCGAAAGCAGAAGAGATACTTGAAAATATACCGGAATTATCTGAAATAGTGTATATGGAATGCCTTAGCCCTTTTATTAAAATGAGCGAGGATATGAACCATGAAGACTGGATAGAAATTGCGAAAACAGCGGCAAAAAAACTTAACGGTGAAGATAAAGGTGTTATAGTCGCTCATGGAACAGACTTTCTTCACTTTACATCTGCCGCTCTATCTTTCATGCTGAAAGGTCTTTCAAAACCTGTAGTTCTCGTAGGTTCGCAACGTTCTTCGGACAGGGGGAGCAGCGATGCCGGAATGAATATGATATGCGGGGCCCATGCAGCTATAAGCGATATAGCCGAAGTCGGAATTTGCATGCACGGGACAACTGATGATAACTACTGCCTGTTCAACAGGGGTACAAAGGTAAGGAAAATGCATACATCCAGAAGAGATGCATTCAGACCTATAAACGAGCTCCCTCTTGCAAAAATATGGACGGATGGCAAGATTGAAAAAATAAATCTGAATTGTGGAAAAAGAACGGATGAAAAGGTCGAACTTGACGTAAAATTTGAACCCCGAGTAGCTATTATTAAGGCATATCCCGGATCAGAGCCGGATATCATAAACTATTATGTCAATAAGGGGTACAAAGGATTCGTCATAGAGGCCGGAGCCCTTGGGCACGTTCCTACATCAGGCAAGAAACCATGGATAGATATTATAAGGAAACATACAAAAGATGGCATTCCTTTTGTTGGAACAACACAGACAATATACGGAAGGATACACCCAAATGTATATAGTAATCTGAGGATGCTTTACAGTTACGCGGGAGCCATTCCGGGGGAAGATATGCTCACGGAAACGGCTTACATAAAACTGTGTTGGGTTCTGGGGCATACGCAAAGTTTTGAAGAAGTAAAGAAAATGATGCTTACAAATATTGCAGGAGAAATTACCAAACGCACTCTTTCCGAGACTTATCTTTACTGATGCATTATGGACTATGAAAAATTGGGATTAAAATGCGGAATAGAGATACACCAGCAGCTTGATACAGGCAGAAAGCTTTTTTGCGAATGCGCTGATGATTTATCAGAGGAAAAAACGACTTCCGTGATAATAAGGAAGCTCCGATCCGTTAAAGGCGAAGGCGGGACAATAGATGTGGCAATAGCTGAGGAGAAAATGAAGAACAAGGAATTCCATTATTTCACATATCCGAAGTCGTCTTGTCTCGTGGAAACGGATGAAGAGCCTCCACATGATATGGATCCCGAATCTCTTGAAACAGCGCTTGAAACAGCGATACTCATGAATTGTGTTGTACCGGATGAGATAATAATAATGAGAAAGCTTGTCATAGACGGATCGGATACGGCCGGCTTCCAAAAGACAGCACTGGTTGGTTTTGACGGAAAAATAGAGACATCTTTCGGGGGAGTCGGTATCACAAATCTTAACCTTGAGGAAGATTCCTCACAGATTTTAAAAAGAGAAATGAAAGAGGTTCATTTTGGTCTGAACCGCCTCGGTATTCCTCTGGTGGAGATAGGGACCACGCCCGATGTAAAAAGACCTGAACAGGCAAAAGAACTTGCGGAGAAAATAGGAATGGTACTGCGTTCCACGGGAAAGGTCAAGCGCGGTCTGGGCACAATAAGACAGGATATTAATATTTCGATAAAAGATGGTGCCCGTATTGAGATAAAAGGTGCTCAGGAACTCAACATGATTCCTAAATGGGTTGAATACGAAGTCGAAAGACAGATGAGACTGGTAGAAATCGGAAAAGAACTAAAGGACAAAGGCTTCAAAACTGTCGTCCCTGAGGTAAAAGATGTCTCAAAAATTTTCAAAGACTCTGAATGCAAAATCACAAAAGATAAACAGACGTTTGCCATACTGATACCGGTCTTTGCGGGCTACCTTAAAAGGCACATGACACCCACAAGAACGCTTGGCAACGAGATTGCGAATTATGTCAAAGTTAAAGGCGGGATAAAGGGGATCATTCATACTGATGAGAATCTCGAGAAATACAAGCTCGAAAAGGAATTCGGAGAGCTTGCGAAATTCATGAAAGCGAAAGAAGGGGATACTCTCATGATAGCTGTCGCGTCCAAAAAGGATGCGGAAAAGAGCCTGAAGGTTGCTGCCGACCGTATTAATCATCTTCTAAAGGGTGTTCCGGAAGAGACCAGACGGGCATTAGAAGATGGCAATAGTGAATATATGAGACCTCTTCCGGGAGCAGCGAGAATGTATCCCGAGACGGATCTACTTCCAATTCAGATTACAAGAGAAAAACTTAACGAAATCAAAAAGAAACTTCCGGAATTATGGGAGGATATGATTCCCAGACTTGCAAAAGAGTATGGAATAAGTGAAGAGATATCTAACCAGATTGTAAGGTCCGGAAGGGGTAATCTTTTTGAGAAGCTAGTCAAGAAAGGATCTGATGCAAGAACGCTTGCCACGACCCTTACTATAACATTGTCAGAAATAAAAAGACAGGAAGGCCTTCCTGTCGATGATCTGACAGACAAAAACATCGAAAGTGTCTTCGAATGTTTCGTTAAAGGAAAGATAAACAAACCGATGATTCCAAAGATCTTCAGCGAGATTATACTTAACCCTAAGAAGGGACTTGACGAAATCGTCAAAAAACTTGAAACACATAACATCACACACGACGAGGTCAGGAAAATAATAGAGAAAGTCGTTATGGAAAATAAGGAGCTTGCAGCAAATCCGAGAGCGGAAAAGATTCTTATGGGAATGTGTATGGAAAAACTAAGAGGAAGTGTTGACGGGAAGATTGTGATGGATGTCCTTAGACAGGTTCTTAGGAAACATCAATGAATCTTTTTTACTAAAAGACAAATATTCTTAGAAAATATCTTCTTCTTAAACGAGCCTTCAGACCCTTCCATAACGATTTCAAATCCTGCCTTTTTTATTATCCTCCTCATCTTTCCTCTTGTGTAGATATGGTAATATCTGTAGAAGACCTTATTGTCTTTTCTTCTTGTCCATGGTATTTTCTGGTCACTTGTCTTGAAAAGGAACCTCTTTTGCATTCTGTTCCACACTGTTACGAACGCCTCGCCTCCAGGTGCAAGGACTCTGTGAAGTTCTTTCAAAGCATTCTCCAGTTCTTCAGGATAAAGGTTATGATAAACCGCTATAGCAATAGCATATTCCGTCTTAGCATTCTCCAAAGGCAGGTATCTTACATCTGAAAGGATAAATTCCGCGTCTATTTTTTTCTTCTTTGCAAACTCTTTAGCCTTCTTTACCATCTCTCTTGAATAATCTATTCCAATGAGTTTGAACTTTCCCTTGAAGGGTTTCATGTTCCTTCCGTTACCGCATCCCAAATCAAGGATAGTTCCCGGCTTCCATCTTTTTATAAGAAAATCAAACCATTCTGGGAAGAAGGGCTTTTGCCTGTAATTATTCCATCCTTCCGCAACAATATCGTATGTATCTCTCGTTTCTTCCATATTTGATAATTGGTAAAATGATTTAAAACAGATATACATAAGTAGAGTATGTCCGAGTTCAGACACAGGTCCCTAGAACTGACCGAAGACAAGCCTTTGGTATACACGGCGACGTCAAAGCATTATTTCTATTTCAGGACGTATATCTCGAAATTCGTGGTTGAACATGATGCAGTCCCCCTTAATCCGTTCATGATTTTCGAGTATTTCATGTTAGACACAGTAGACAGAGATAAGATTCGGGAAGCGGATAACATATGCGTCAAGAGATCGGACGAAGTCTGGGTTTTCGGTCCGATTTCCGATGGGGTTCTAGCAGAGCTAAAGATCGCAAAGGATATGGGAAAACCTATTAAATATTTCAAGATAGTCGAATCAAAAGAAATAGTTCCTGTTTCTAAAGAAGAAGTCGAGATGGAAGACGATGTCATAAACTTCAGGAATGAATTATAAAATCATCCATTTTTATTAAATTAATAAAAATTTCTGAGAGTTATTTTTCGGAATTTAAAAGAAAAAGAGGGAATTATTTTGAGAAATGAGTTGCAACGACATCTGCTATGATTCCGTATATCACACTGAATACAAGAAGTATAGCTCCGCCGTAAAGGCCTCCTTCAAACGCGGCAATTGAGCCTGCAAATCCTACCACTATCCCGACCAAAGCGCCTCTTAATACGGGATGCAGTTTTATGCTGTCCGCAAATCCCACTCCAACGCCTATTAGTACCCTGTTATAGAATATGCTTGCCAGTATGAATATTCCAAATGCCTCTCCTGTAAGAGGATTTGTCACACCGGCAGATCCCATTGCGCAGAATATCCCACAAATTATTCCGATAACCAATGCTATCAAGATTCTTTTCCTGTTCATAGCCATCTCCTTAAAATTCCGACTTTGTTGCTGAATAAAAGATTCGTTAATCTTTCCTTGTATATGATAAGACTCCAGCTTGCGATTATCCCTCCTGTTATCGTGAAGCCGAGAGCAATATCCATCATGAAATTAGGACCCATGAGGAATAATTCCCCATTCCACAAGTGGTCTATTCCTCCAAACAAAGCCCCGCCCAAAAACATCAAATTGAGCCAGAAAAAATTGACATCTTTACGGTGTTTAACCCTTCTTCCTAAATATGTAATCACCGTAGCTACCAAAGGTACAGCATAGCAAACCATGATTCTATTTAGGTTCACTCTCTTTTAAAATTTTATGAAAAGTGTTTATTCCTCAAACACAATTTTCTGAGGATTTATCCCGAGTTTTTGAAGAATTGTTTTTATTGATTCTAAAAATTTTGGCGGACCGCAAACGTAGAAATTCTGTGAGAAGATTGTTATCCTTTTTCTAAGGAACCCCTCGTCTATCCTTCCGTGTTCATATCCTTCCTTTTTCTCTCTTGTAAGTGTCAAGATAAGATTTTCAGGAGTGTCTTTGAATATCTTTCTCAGCTCTTTTTCACAGATAATATCCTTTGAAGTCTTGTTTGAAAAAATCAATATATTCCCATATATATCATCTTCAGAGTATAGTTTTTTCAGAATCGCTATAAATGGCGTAATACCTGCACCAGCTGCTATGAATACACCCTTTCCTTTATACTGTATAGTCCCGAAAGGCTCTCCTAATAAAAGTTCTGAACCCATATTCAATTTATGTATTCTCTTTGTTACCCCATCATGTTCAGGGTATCCTTTTATGATAAATTCAAGCACCCTGTCCTTTTCAAGGTTTGTGAATGTAAAGGGTCTGTCTTCTTTTTTCCATCCCTCTTCGTTTATTGAAACCAATGTGGCCTGACCGGGTACAAAACTATATCCTTCCGGTTTTTCAACTACAAATCTCTTTGTGTCATGGGTTACATTATTCACGGAAAGAACCTTGACTTGGTGGGTCACATTTTCACCTTTATTATTATTTTTTACCCGTTTATTAAATGTTCCTTAAAATAAAATTTTTAAATAGCATATATACAATGTCATAAATATTGTAACATTGAGGAGGAATTTTATATGAAAGCTTTAATGAATGAGATCAGGAAACAGACTCTAACTCTCATGACTGCCGCATTAGGTTTTGTCGCAGCCTTGGTGTGGAAGGATGCAATAACATCGTGGATGAAACCACTTTATGAAAGCGCAGATGGGGCTACGGGACTTACAATCGCTGCTATCATTGTGACCATAGTAGTCATAGTAATAACTATGCTTCTTGCGAAACTTCTTGGGGAAAAAGAAGAAGAATAAATTAAACAATATTCTTATAATTGCCTGAAGGGAATTTAGTAACAAAACACTCTCCCTTTTCTCTTCTGTGGTTTGTTGGTCCAACTATCAGAATAGAAGGTCCTTTGATCGGTAAAGGGTAACTCTTATTTTCCTCAAAAACTTCAATCTTTGTTTCAGTTCCATCCGGAATTATATATTGTTCAAGTTGATGTTCACATAAAAGCTCAAAAAGATGGTTATGGAAATCTTCACTGTCACCGCCCTCAAGAACCATTTCCACTTCAAGCGGAAGTTTCCTTTCGACGACAATTTCTTTCAGTTTTTCCTTTTCTTCCTTTTTCAGATTGGAATGGTCTATATCATTCAGTAAATCTAGGTTGGCTTCATACGGTTTCTGGCAGCCGGCATAAACCCAAGGTCGTTTGAAATGCTTTTTGAGAAGGGGTTCGATCTTTCTGAGAAGTTCTATATCAGAAGGACTCATTCTTAGAAGAAAGGGATAATTGACATCATTGAGATTTTCTTTTAAATCGATAAGTACTAGTTTTATTTCAGACATGATAAAATATGAATTTCATGATTAAAAATAGCTCTTCCCCCCAGGACTCTCATGTCTTGTTATAAGTTCCTGATATTCAGGATCGTAAATCTCCGTTATCCTGAATTTGCCTTCTGTTTCCTGTTCATCTTTCGTCCCGCCTTTTATCTTCTGCTCTATTATAAGGCATTTCCCCCAGTAAAGCCATTTTCCGTTAATATTCTGAACAAGAAAGCATCTTACAGGTGAATGGTGGTATATTCTTGCACGCGTTTTATTTTTAAACTCGAAAATTCTACCTTCAAAATCTTTTGCCGTGGATGGTCTGGTTTTATGCCTCTCGAAATTCAGTTCCTCTGAAGGAAATCCTTGTTCTTTGGTTATTTGTAAAGTATCGTTCATTTCTATAAATGATCCCATAAAGATTGTTTTGATTGTTTTATTTTAAAGTTTAATTTTCCATTCATAACAATGGATGAACCCACCATAAGAATGATCCAAGAAATCCTTTCCAGAATCCGTAAGGGAGAAATCACACGCGAAAACCTGAACAGGATGAAGAGCAGGATAGCTTCAGACATCCATATAGAGCTTCCAAGCAACGAGGACATGCTTGAACTCGTTTCTGAAGATGATGAGGACAGGGAATTATTTGTTAAAGTATTGCAAAGACGACCCAGCAGAACGGCTTCTGGAATCAGTATAATCGCTGTCATGACAAAGCCTGATAAATGCCCTCATGGGAGATGTATTTACTGTCCGACCCAGAAAGGTTTCCCGCAGAGTTATCTTGATGAAGAACCGGCAGTAATGCGCGGAAAGGCATTCGATTTTGATGCACAAAAACAAGTCGAATGGAGGATAAAACAGTTAGAGATGATAGGACACCCGACTGACAAATGTGAATTAATAATGATGGGCGGAACCTTCACTTCCCGTATCTATAAATACCAATATGACTTTTTCAAAGGTTGTCTGGATGGACTTAATGGGGATGCTGGAAAGGACTTGAAGGATTCCCAGAATCGGAATGAATTAGCAAGGCACAGGTGTATAGGAATAAACGTCGAAACCAGACCGGACTATGCAACAGAAAAAGAGATAAACAATATCCTTGATTTTGGAGCAACGAAGATTGAGATAGGTGTCCAGACACTTGATGACAGAATTCATGAAATCACAAAAAGGGGCCACACGATTGAAGATGTGATAAAAGCGACACGAATAATCAAAGACTCCGGACTGAAACTGTGCTATCATATGATGCCAAATCTTCCCGGTTCCAACCCGGAAAAGGATATGAAAGATTTCAGAATTCTTTTTTCTGACGAAAGGTTCCAGCCTGACATGCTGAAGATTTATCCGACCCTTGTCATCAAAGGATCGGGAATATACGATATGTGGAAAAGAGGAGAATACGAACCATATCCGGATGATGTTTTGATAAATCTTTTAGCAAAAGCTAAATCCGAACTGCCCGAATACGTCAGAATAATGAGACTCCAGAGAGATGTTCCTATAAAATATATTGAAGCCGGCTGTAAGTTCTCAAATCTCAGACAGTTGGTTCTTGATGAACTGAAAAACAGGAACCTTAAATGTAATTGCGTAAGATGCAGGGAAATCGGACTAAATATCCCTAGGATTGAAAAAGAAAGTATTGAAAAAGCCGAACTGAAGGAAATCGTATACAAAGCCAGTGGTGGAATGGAGTATTTCCTTGAATGGATAACACCGGAGAACTATCTTATAGGTCTTCTCAGATTAAGATTTCCGGGGAAAGACCAGAATGAATTCGCAACTAAAGATACAGGCATTGTAAGAGAGCTGCATGTATACGGACCCGCGGTTTCTATCGGGGAAAGCTCTGAAGTTTTAGGCGCCGTCCAGCATAAAGGTTTTGGTAAGAAACTTTTAGAAAAAGCTGAAGAGATAACGGGATGTGAGAACAAGGAAAACATAATAGTGACAAGCGGCGTGGGCGTCCGTGATTATTACAAAAAAATAGGATACAGATTAATGGGATTTTATATGGGTAAGAACATCTAGTTTTTCTTTTACTTCGATTATAATTAATCTGAATTAAAACAACGGCACGAACTCGAGATATCCCAATACTATATAAAGTATCAGTAATAGCAGCAGTAACAGGAGGATGTTTATTATCGTGCGTACTGCACCCGGTTCCATTTCCTGTGCTTCTCTTCCCTTCTTTATCTTTATAAGGATTGCAATAATTATTGCGAGTATAAGAGGAATATAGGCTGCAAGAGGCATCTCGGGCAGGAAGCCGGGGCCCGCTGTCACTGCTATTTCTATATCTGCAAAGGCATAGCTCTTTTCTTCGGAACCTACTATTAAAGTAGAATCACATTTTTTCAAACCTTCTCCGCTTTTCAGGGAAAGCGTCATTGAAACAGTCTCATTGACATCAATAACAGGTATTGCTGTGTAATTGAAACCGACTATGCACTGTTCTGCATTTTCCAGTGTTGCTGTTATGCCGTGAAGGGCTATTTTTCCTGTGTTCTTCACAAGAACGGGTGCATCTATTCTAGAGTTCATTACTATTCCTATGGTTCCGGGAACTTCAAGGATTTCAAGTCTTGTCCTGTTGCCCGCTTCCAAAACAGATAACCAGTAATAATCCATATCTAAAGTAAGGTTTCCCCGGACAGCCTTGACAGGAATAACGTATCTTGAAAGCGGTGCATCAAAGGGGGGTTTCACAAAAAGAGTCCTGTTAAGGGTCTCCGCGACATCTATGAAATCAACAGTTGCTGTTTTTACCTCCCATCCTTCCATAACCATGGGGATAAGCTCAATGTCTGTTATATTGTAGCCTCCTATGTTGGTGACATTAAAAACGGCCGGTATCCACTGGCCCTGCTCCCCTCTCACGTCTCTATCTATAGGCTCTATATTTATCGCTAGCTGGGTTTGTCCCACGCTTTCATTGGATCCAGGAGCCGCTTCGGGTTCGGGTGTGGGTTGCGGTTGCGGTTCGGGTGTGGGTGAAGGCGATGGTTCTGGTTCAGGCGTTGGAGTGGGTTCGGGTATAGGTTCGGGTTCTGTCCCAGATTCATTTCCGTAAGTCTCCAATATAGGGAATATTTTGGTAATAGCCATTTCGCCATTACATATTAAAGTTACATTACATTCTATAGTATCATTTATGGTTCCGTTAATTACGGTTCCGTTTACAATGGTGCCGTTTTCTATTTCCAGACTGCAATTATATATGTGACCAAAAAAAGAACAGCTCTCAACTTCTGCTGTTATATTAAGCCATCTTCCTTCATCATCAACGTCGTTTATCCTGTATAGACCTATAGGTGTATCTAAAAGGTTTCCCTGAATTGCGCATTCACTCGATTCGTTTATAGTTTTATCTGGAGTCGTGCATGCATAACAATATCCGCTTGTACAATTAGTGATGTTGAAAATGTACATATGGTAAGGAGTACCAGAAAGTGTCATGTTCCCATATTTACCCGTCGTGTTCGCTGCCATATTAACAACAGTAAGATTCGTCGTCTGGTTTGTCAGAATATCATTCTGGCTTCCTACTTCAAGAAACTGGCATCTGTCATACACGGTCTTATAACACACACTTGTATTAAAACCTGTAGAATTCTCGTAGGATATGTTAGTGCAATTAGATGTTGAATTAAGGCTGGACCATGATTCTGTGCTATTACCGCTTTCGAATATAGAATCCCATGTAAGTGTTGCAGTAGCACTATAGTCGCCGACACTGTAGTTTGAAGAATCCCAGATACCAAACTGGAACGTATAATCACCAGGATCTGCTTCGTAAGTATCGAAAGTCAGAATTCCAGGTCCGGTTTGACTTTGGGATATTAGCGGTATAAAATTTCCAAGCGCAGTACCGTTTGGATTCCTTATAATCAATGTCGTTGTCTGGTTCTGGGGAAGATTGCCAACATTCTGCACCATCATGACAAAAACCACATGCTGCCCCCTGATTACATAATCAGGTGCATAATAGAAAGTTATTCCTCCGTCACAGGAAGCTGCTATCTCTATGGCTATTGAAATCTCTGTTATCTTTTTTGTATAATTTTTTGGCGGACCCGGAATGTACGCTACAAAAGAATATAATCCGCTCTGAGACCAGTTTCCTA
This sequence comes from uncultured archaeon, assembly GCA_964554465.1. GTDB lineage: Archaea > Aenigmatarchaeota > Aenigmatarchaeia > QMZP01 > QMZT01 > JAADIF01. The sequence goes on along the minus strand of CAZKOV010000008.1, from coordinate 3,333 downwards.
GACTGTTGTTGGCGTATATCCTGTATGTATATGCCCCGCTTTCGTTAGGACTGTAAGAATATCTATATTTAGTATTGGTTATGTTCGTCATCGTGTAATTTGCTGCTGCTGCACTTGGATGATCTATTTCTATAAAAACCGTATCTATTGTTGTTTCGTTATCGGTAACATTACAGTCAATTATGGTTGTATCATTTACTTCGACAGGATCAGGTGAGTCTATAATATCTGTTATGTTTATAACAGCAAACGCGGCCTGTGTAAGAGCTAAAACGACAAGCGCGAATACTATAACAGAAAGATATTTCCTCATCCCTTCACCCTCTAGCTCCGCAGATAGAACAAAAGAGCTCCTATAACTAATAATATGATTATTAAGATTATTATACTAGTACCGCTCAGGCCTCCTATAGTAAATCCTGTGATCCCGTCACTTCTTGTAATTTGTTCTTTTTCTTCGTGTCCTTGGATTATAGAGGGTTCATCATCTTGCATATCGCCTTTTTGGGTATCCGTTTCATCGGATTTTTTGCTGTCAACCTTGTCCTTTAAATCTTCGATTATTTTATTCTCATCAGCTTTATCGCCGGAATCACTGCTATCTTCCCCCTGCGGTTTGTAGGGGGCAGGTATCTGGATATAGAAATTGAATTCTCTTCCGAATTTTGGTATAATATTAAAACCCTCTCCTTCTTTTACGGTAGCAGGACTTGCAAAGGCCGTTACCTTAAGAGTATATAATCCTCCCCACGCATTATCAGGTACACCTATTTTTAATCTTACAGGAACTGTTTTTATGTAAGTTGCACCATCTAACAAAATAAACCAAGAACCTCCTGAATCCGGTGTTTTTGTTGGTGTCTGGGATTCCAGATATACAGTATCCGAACCTCGCTTATAAGGAGATTCTATATCAACCCACCATCCTTTTGGTAGATTGTCTACAGATATCTCAACTAATAAATCATCGCTTTTGCAATTGAAAAGGGAAACATCGACATAATTACTTGAAGATGGTTCTACTGTAACCACCTGCCTTGTATGCGGTATACTTCCAAAGCCTGAGCAACTTGAGGCTTGGGCGTATGTTATAGTAAAGATTAGGGTTAATACAAAGAAAGCCAACATTGATGCTTTTTTACTATTCATTCCCTTTTCACCTGTATTTTAATTAAATTAAACTTTTTTATACCTCTAATAATCCGTTGTATTTGATTTTATGTACACGGTGCCTGTATACTCTGCAGCATCAATACCTTTCGGGATATCAACCCAAAGGTACGATGTCACGTTAGTGCCTGAATTAACATAATTCTGGTTCTGAAGTAATGTATACGTAGTATTAATACGGTTTCCGGAATTGCAGGCTGCATAATTATTCACTGTGCACATAGTCATGTTCGTGATTCCTATTATCTTGGGATATATTGCGTTTGTGAGGTCAGTTCCGCTCTTCCATATACCACCGCTTATATCGTTTGAATTATTATCCACGGATATGATATAACTGTCTGCTGCGTTTCCGGGAGCTGCGTTTCCTGTCGTGTTTGGATCCAGTGAACCGAAATCAATTGAATCGAATGTTACGTCTATTATAAGTACCCTGCCAATTTCGATAGTAGTGTTTCCTGTCGTGTTCGGGGAGGCACCTGAAGATGTGAAATATACATCAATCTTCCATACAGAGCTGATCGAGCCTGTAGAATTGACACGCCATCTCACCGTGCAGTTCTCGTTAATATTCAGATTGGATGAACACGATCTTGGATTATTACCGTCGTCTGTAAAGAATGGATGTGATGGTGAATAGCTTGTCGGTATATTAGTATCAGGATCTGCACCACTGTTATTGTATCTTAACGCAGCATCCACACTTCCACAATTATCATCGTAGCATGTAGCTGTCGCATTAACAACAAAATACCTATCTTTCCCTACAATATAACCTATATTCTGGCTCGCGTTGCCATCTCCCGGTATTGTAGGTGGTGTTATAAGTTCAACACCAATCCACGCAATACCGACTGCTTCTGTTATGTTTAATGTTGTGTTTGCTTCATTTGATGCTGTTGCATTATAATAAACATCGGCATCATCCGTTATATTGCATTTTGGATAGTATAAACCGATATCAAATCCTGTTGTATCCCAGTATTGGACAGCCTGGCCGGATGAAGATGCGTTGTCGTCTCCAAGATAATAAAGGTCTGTGGAATTGTAAACATAGAATGATACCGTATAGTCTGTTATGCCAGATGATGTGTTGGAGTCTCTTACCGTGCATGTGAGGGTAACGTTTGTCCCCTCCTGATACTGAGTATCAGGAGGTGGGTTCGTCCAGCTAATCTCTGAATATCCCCAGATATATATAGCAGTTGTATTTGTACTGTTGTAATAATATTGTTCCGAACTGTTCACTAAAATAGTTTCAGGTCCTGTCGAATGAAGCGAAGGTATGATCCACGTTGTATTTTCGCCACTTGCTATCTGCGATGTGGTGTTATACCATAGTACTGTTGATGGGTTAACAGCTGTATTGTTCTCATCGTTTGTGGTTGAGTTTAGTGAAACTGTCTCCTCCTTCATAAAATTTGTTCCGTCTTTTGGAAGTATTATCGATGTATTCAAGTAACCATAAAGATTTGGTGCACCTGTATCCTGATCTCCTCCAGTAACAACATAATAATACAATGGCAGTTCATTATTTATTTTACAGTATAACGTCTGAGGGCCTACTTCATATTCAGAGAAATCGTGAGTAAATTGTGCATATCCAGTCGAATTCGTGTCATTATTTCCTAAATAATTAAGATCTTCATCGTAGAATTCTACAGTATAGTTTTCAATAGCCGCACCACTATCATCGTCTGTTACACGACAGTTTATCGTTATATCTCCCCTGTCCAGATTTCCCATAGGTCCGATATATGTCACCCTTGAATTCCCCCATAGGTCAAATGTCAGGTATTGCAGTGTATTATTCATATTACCGAAACTGTCATTTGCGTATAATTTCACAGAATGCTTCCCTGCAATCCAGTTCGCATCAGTATCTAATGTATAGTTCGTCCAGTTGTTTGTATAAGGCTTGCTTATCTCGTAAGTGTTAAGAGATGTGGAAGTCGAATTGTATTCAACGAGGGCTGTATGAGGTTCGTCATCCCACAGGCCGTAGACTAAAACATCTTCTCCTTTGTATAACGACGTGTCATTCAGATTATACAAAACGGCCTGTGGTGCTGTCGTGTCTTCGCCTGGCACTGCTACGACTAAAGTCCGGTCTTCATAATTATCACTTGTGATATTGTATTGGAATGTTGAATTATCGGTGAT
>CAZKOV010000007.1:0-22113 GCA_964554465.1 uncultured archaeon | reverse complement strand
AAAGGAATAGTAGTAGGCCTCAGCGGTGGCGTGGATTCATCAGTCGTAGCCGTACTTTCAAAAAAAGCTTTCGGAGACGATATGATAGGAGTCATAATGCCCTGTAATTCGAATCCACAGGATACGGAACATGCAAAACTCCTCGCAAAGAAATTTGACATTAAAACAGAGATTGTGGATCTGACAGAACAATATGAAAAATTTTTAGAAACCTTACCAACAGGATCCGATAATAATATAGCAAAAGCGAACCTAAAAGCGCGGTTGCGCATGGCGACGTTATACTATATAGCAAATATGCACAATTACCTCGTAGCCGGAACCGGCAATAAAACGGAAATAATGATTGGTTACTTCACCAAATATGGTGATGGCGGCATTGACATGGAACCTATCGGGGATCTTTACAAAACCGAAGTGAGAGAATTGGCAAGAGAACTCGGAATTCCCGATGAGATTATAGACAAGCCACCATCAGCTGGTCTCTGGAAAGGCCAGACAGATGAAGACGAAATGGGAATAACATATGAAGAAATCGACAAAATTCTAGAATCTATAGAAAAAGGAAACACGTCGAAAGTAGGACAGGATAAACTCAAGAAAGTAAAAGAAATGATAAGAAAATCACAGCATAAAAGACAAGTTCCTCCTGTATGCAAACTTGATTAATCAATGAGAAGCTCCTTCAAACCTTCTTTTAATTTTATTTTTGGTTCAAAGCTGAGTTCATTTCTTATTTTAGTCAGGTCTGCAAGAGAACGTCTGACGTCTCCCTGCCTTTCCTTTTCATAAATTATCTTCGGTTCCGTCTTTAGAATCTCTCCCATGATTTTTACCAGGTCATTCAATGTGGTTTCTGTACCGGATCCCACATTATAGATTCCGCTTTTGCCGGATTCCGCGGCGAGAATATTTGCCTGAATGACATCTTTTACATTGACGAAATCTCGGCTCTGATTCCCGTCACCATAAATGACCAGTTCTTTATTTTTCTTCAGCCTGTCAGCAAAAATAGAAATCACACCAGAATAAGGACTGTCGGGTCTTTGGTGCGGTCCATAGACATTGAAATAGCGGAGACAGATTGTGTTTATTCCGTAAAGTTCATTGTATATACGCATATACTCTTCACATGCCCTCTTACCGACAGCATAAGGGGATTTGGGATTGACAGGATGTTCCTCTGTTATCGGAAGTTCTACCGGATCCCCGTAGACAGAGGTCGATGCAGCAAAAAGGACAGTTTTAACGTCATTGATTCTGGCCGCTTCCAGAACGTTGAGAGTCCCCAAGATATTGACCGTTGCATCAAACTGAGGGTCTTTTACAGAATCGGGTATCCTGACATTCGCACCTTCATGAAAGACAATATCCACACCCTTTAATTCGCCAATAATTTTTTCTTTATCCGTTATACTGATATCAGAAAACTTTATTTTACCCAGGAGATGATTAATATTTGATTTCAGTCCTGTGTACAAGTTATCTATAACCTTGATATCATTTTTTTCATAAAGAGATTCAGCTATATGAGAGCCTATGAAGCCTGCACCGCCTGTGATAGCTATATTTTTTTCATTCAACATAACAACCATTCACGACCTTGCTATTAAACTGTTAAAAATGTAGTTAACAAGTTTTATATCTTCCCTTGTTATCCCATTGATTGCATAAATCAATACAAAATAGATGCATGCACCAAAAGCTATATAGGAAGCAGTCATCAGAACTCCTATCGGGGAGGGTAGAAGTATTATTATGGCACCCATTATTAACGCAGAAAACAAGGGTTTGAATATGGAAGAGAAAGTCGGAAGAAAACCGAACTCTCTTTTCTGGAAGAAAAACAAGAGAGACGTGTTGGAGAATCTTGAAATTACGGAAGCAATCGCAGCTCCACTAATCCCATAAGCTAATATGAGGAAATAGTTGAAAAACACATTAACGAAAATAGAAAAAGTGAATATGAAAGCAGGAATTCTTGGCTTTTCTCGTGCCATAAAGAATGTTGGTATTAATGAACCGCTTGCCGATTCTATTATAAGGAAAGACAATATGATAAGAGGTATAGATGCTGTAATATATTCAGTGGTATAAACAAGGGTAATCAGTGGAGTTGCAAGAATTATACAACCCACGGTTATAGGGAAAGAGAGAATAGACATAAGCCTATAAGCTTCCTGGAAAGTTCTTTTCGCATTTTGCTCGGTCTGGCCTGATATCAGCGGAAAGACAACTTGATATATTGAAACTATGCTTATAAGTGCTACAATCAAAGTTCCTGCGGCTCTGTAATATCCGACCATATCCATTGGAAGCATTGCACCCAACATCAGAGTGTCAACCCACAGAAAAACGGTTGCGGAAACAATATAAACAGTCATGTAAGATACGAACTTGAGAAGTCTCCTTTTAGGAACATGTTCTGTTTTTCCCACAAATATGTACTTATACTTTTTGAGAAAGAAAAGACCTGAAAAAGAGGCTGTTATAGCGACGGCTATAATCGTTCCTGTAAGTGCGCCTTCGGGTCCGAAACCCAGAATCAAGATTAGAGGAACAAAGATAAATCGTGTTATCTGAAATAAAATTTCTTTCACTAATTTGAAGCGGAAATCCTGGACAGCCATGAAACTATGCATAACAAAAGTATTCAGTGATTCGACGATAACATAAAAAGAAGAGATTTGCAAAATCAATGTTATTTCCGGTTTTCCAAAAACAAAAACCGATAAAAGAGGAGCAGTGAAGAAAAGAATTAATGAACCTGAAAAAAGAATAATAATTTTGATTTTGAATATATATCTCGCGTAAGATCTTGCTAATTTTTCATTCCCTTTCGCGAGAGAATTGGCAATATACCTTTGCAACGTGCCGCCAAAACCAAGATCCGTGAACATTAAAACGATAGAGGAAACGGATAAAGCGAAAAAATACGTTCCAAAATCTTTGGGGATCATCAATCTCGCGAGAACCATAGTAAAAAAAATTGAGATGAATTTACTTCCAAAAGCAGAAGTAAAATTATATATCGAATTTTTCGCTATCTCCTGTTTTAACTCTGATACCATGAAAAATTATCCTCAAAGGTCTTTAATAAGATTATGGAATTATGTTCATATTAACATATTTAACAAAAAGACCCATAACTGCTATATGGACAAACTGAAAGGTCTGATCGGAATAATAATAACACTCATATTCCTCTTCATATCATTGCAGAACATAGATTTTGAGAAAGTTCTTGTTCTGCTGACCAAAACCGATGTGCGATTCGTCATATTAGCCTCGGCATTCTATATGTCCAGTTTTATTTTCAGGGGTCTCAGATGGAAGATTCTTGTAAGAAACAAAAAGAAAGTAAGTTTTCCGGATTCGACATCTTATGTGATAATAGGATGGATGGGCAACAACATCTTCCCCGCGAGAGCCGGAGAATTTCTGAGGGCATACGTATCGGGAAAGAAAGAAAAAATGGGAACAGGATTCTCTCTGGCCACCATTCTGGTCGAAAGGATTTTCGATGTGTTTACTTTATTGGTCTTGTTGTTCTCGCTGGTCATATTTGCTGATTTCCCGGCATGGGTTGAACAAATAATTGTCTACGTTTCTGCGCTTCTGCTCATAGGGATTGCAGGGACTTTTGTGTTAGTAAAAATTAACGGCGGTCCGTTAAGGAAGATAAAATTCTTCAAGAAAAAAATAGATTCCTTTATTGAAGGACTGAAAATCATGGATATAAGGAACGGCTTCTTCGTCTTCCTGTTGTCAGCGTTTTCATGGATAACGGAAGCCCTTGTTTTCTATTCGGTGGGAATAGCAACAGGAATCAATACAACATTTTTCATAGCCCTTTTCGCTCTGGTTGTCGTTAATCTGGGAATAGTTATTCCATCCTCGCCGGGTTATATCGGGACCTTCCATTTCTTCTGCATTCTTGCACTGGGCGTTTTCTCTATAGGAAAAGATCTGGCTCTGGGTTTCGCTATACTGGCTCATCTTGCTGAATACATACCGGTGACTGCAGCGGGTCTGATACTTCTGCAGAGAGAGGGAATGAGCCTTTCAAACGTCAAGAAAGAATCATGAATTTTTATAATATTCACAAAATTTATTGAAAGGGCAAATCTTACATTTAGGATAAGCGGTCAGGCATATCTCCCTTCCGAAAAAGACAAATCCAAGATTGACAAATTCCCTGTCTTTGAGCGGGGTTAATCCCTCCAGAGTTTTTCTGGTAGTTTCATAATCCGCATCATCTTTAACCAGTCCCAATCTTTTTGAACAAACGTTGACGTGGACGTCGACAGCTATCACGGGTTCACCAAAGCTATGGCTTAAAACAACGTCAGCGGTTTTCAACCCCACTCCCGGAAGAGATGCCAGCTTGTTTCTTTCTGAAGGAACCTTCCCGTTAAAATCTTTTACGAGAATCCTAGAAACCCTTTTGACGGTCTTTGACTTTTGCCTGTAGAAACCACTGGACTTGATCAGTCTTTCAACAGTCCTGTTATCAAGTTTCACCAGTTCCTGCGGCGTCTTTATTCTGGAAAATAAGGCTTCAGAAGCCTTTGCAGTGTTCTCTTCCCTCGTTCTTTGAGAAAGAATTGTTGAAATGAGAACTCTGAAAGGTTCTTTGTTATAATTATTTGGATGTTTTGAAATATTTTTGAAATATTTTTTTCTAAAGAAATTAATGACAGTTTTCATTTTCTCTTTTTTGTTCATGAAAAACATCAGATTTTCTGGTTTAAAAAGAGGAACGGGTACCTTTCCTGAACTTCGTTTACGAACAGAGCAGGCTTATATACACCTATCTCGGAAATTATACCTGTTATAAGATCCGAGTTTATGATTTCAAAAGCAGGGTTCAGTATGGTGATATTCTTCGGGCTGTTATCCCACACTTCATGAGGATTTCTCTGTTCAATCTCTTCATCGAAACCGAACACGGAAGCAGGATCCAGCTTCCATGAATCCGCACAGGAATAAAAGGGGACATCGTATCTCCTCGCTATCTCGGCAAACAATTCGCTGCCTATCTTGTTTATGACACGGCCCTCACTCGTGATAGCATCGCATCCTATCATGACCATGTCAGCCTTTTTGATACCGATGCGTCCGGCCGAATCGACCATGTAATTGACCTTTATTCCGTAATCAGCAAGCTCTTTCGCGGTCACCCGTCCCTGAAAAACGGGACGCGTCTCCGTATTATAAACAACAAAATCCTTACCCTTGTCCTTGGCCATTTTAAGAATGGACATGACGGTAGCCGAATGGCAGTGGGTGAATATAGACATCCCGTCCTGTATCTTGTTTTCGCCGATATCGGCGATGAGTTTTTGTGAATTTTTTATATGGTCAATCACGTAATCACATGAACCAAGAATTTCTTCCCCACCTTTTGTGGAATTATTCTGGATATATGAAATGCAGTTTCTCAGAAAAGGTTCCGTGGGTCTGGTGCAGATCAGTTTTCCGGAATATTCCCTCAATTTGCCCGGATCAGATTTAATTGCCTTTTTGAGGGCTTCGACAGAAGAAAGCGCGACAGCCTCCGAGCCTTGTATTTTCAGACTTTTGATGTCTTTTATAACGGAATCGATGTCTTTCATAACTTAGAATTCTCTTTCAACTTATTAATCTTTTCAGAATTAATATCTCCTTATGAAAGAAGACGTGATTGAAAAATACAAAAAGGCCGGAAAGGTAAGCGCTCAAATAAGGAAGGAAATTCTGGAGATTATTAAACCGGGAATGAAGATTCTCGATCTGGCCGAGAAAATAGAAAAAATGATCACGGAAAGGGGTTGCGGGATAGGATTCCCGGTGAACATAGGAATAAATGAAATAACGGCCCATTACACGCCTGTATATAATGATGAAAGGGTCATAGAAAAGGGGGATCTTGTAAAGATAGACCAAGGTCTCCACGTTGACGGCTATGTGGCTGACATGGCTTATACTTATTGCTCACAACCCCATGATTATATAAGAACGGCCGAAGAGGCCGTAAAGGCGGCAATAGATATTATAAAGCCCGGGATAACTGTAAGCGAAATAAGCAATGCTATTTATGAATCTATCAAATCAAAAGGACTGGGAGTTATAACGAATCTGACAGGACACGGCCTTGAACAGTATGTAATCCATGGCCCGCCTAACATTCCCAACAAAAAGAATGACAACAAGACAGTTATCGAAGAAGGTCATGTGATAGCTATAGAACCTTTTATAACGGAAGCCGACAGCCATGTAAAGGATTCGACGCCAACTGAAATTTACAGTTTCCTCCAGCCGCGACCGGTCAGGATGGTCGAGGCGAGAGAGATAATGGAGGTCTCAGCTAACGAATTCAACGGCCTCCCTTTCGCAAAAAGATGGTTTGCCGGTGTCTTTTCGCCCGTAAAGACAGCCATGGCTTTAAGACAGCTTGAACAGGCAAACGCGATACACCCGTATCCAGTCCTCAAGGAAACACAGAACAGGTCCGTGGCTCAGGCAGAACACACGATAATAGTTTTGGACACCCCCATAGTCACGACATTATAAAAAGACATTTCTGGTCATTTTTAAACTTTCATTCAGAATATATGTAAATTGATTCGTGTCCCGATAGCTCAGCGGTAGAGCGTTCGGCTGTTAAGTGGTTGAAAACGCTGGAAAGCGTTTTATCCCAAAGAGACCGAAAGGCCGCAGGTTCGAATACACTGTTAATCACAGTCGATTTCAACGGTGTCGAAATTCCTGCTCGGGACGCTTTTTTCCGACAGAGTGGTTTTTTAAATCAAATTACAAATTATGTTTGTTCTGGTGCGGTTTTATGGAAATAATTACATATATCAGCAAGAAGTACGATATAGGAAAATTCAACAGGGTTTGCAACCAGAAAGACTGCCATAAATTCCCTTCAAAAGAGATTCTTATAACGGAGATAGACAGGAAACTTGAAAAAAAGAGGGATATAGCATCTCTATTCTTTTGCGGCAACCATTTCCGGGAGGCCCACAGGGAACTTAAACATGAGCTCAGGGAATTCGAAGTGCCTTTAAAGAAAGTCGAAATGCAGGTCTTCGATATAGGATACGTTACTTACTAATTTTAATATGTTGACCTTAATTATAATGATACTGCGGGACGGTAGCTCAGACCGGGAGAGCGCACGGCTGAAGACCGTGATGTCGTGGGTTCAAATCCCACTCGTCCCATTCTTTTTAAAACAAAGCATTTAATACTGTTTTTATGCATGCGATAGATGTCCGGGGATTGAAAAAAGCATTCTCTGAAGGAAAGAAGAAAATATACGCAGTCGATGGTATAGACCTGAAAATAAAGAAAGGTCAGATTTACGGTTTTTTAGGACCGAACGGCGCGGGCAAAACAACAACAATTTATATGCTAACCACGCTGCTTCTTCCCACTTCAGGAAATGCCGAGGTTTTGGGGTTTGACATAGTTAAGGGAGCCCAGAGTATAAGAAAGAGGGTGGGTTTGTGCATGGGAGGAACCCATTTCTATCATGCGATGAAAACCAAAGAAATCCTTACGTTCTACGGGATGATGCAGGGGATCCCAAAAACCAGAAGAAATGCCAAAATCGATGAACTCATAAAGGCGTTCAAGATGGAGCCCTTTTTACATAAATCTTTCACGGAACTTTCGACCGGTATGAGACAGAAGATAGCTCTCGCTAAAGCACTTATAAACGATCCCGAAGTCCTGTTTCTGGACGAGCCAACGAACGGACTTGACGTGGAAATTGCTTTTGATATCAGGAATTATATTAGGGACAAAGTAAATGAAACTGGGATGACCGTCCTTTTAACATCCCACCATCTCTACGAAGTCGAAGACCTCTGTAAAAAAATATCGATTATTAACCATGGCAAAATCGTTGCCGAAGGAAGTATAGGCGAAGTCAGAAAAGAAGTGGACATGCCCGATGTAGCAAAACTTATTTTGGACAATTATGAAGGTATAGAATTCATCAAAGATATAGACCCAGTTTATGATTACTACATAAACGAGAACGGTCTCTTTGTGCGCCTGAAGAAAGGCCCGGATGCTCTCATAAGTCTGATCAATGCACTTGAATCAAGAAAAAAGAAGATTCTTGACATGGAACTCAGGAAAGCTTCTCTTGAAGAGGTATTCATGAAAATAGTCGGTGAGCGTGATGCTTGAAACGGTTATTGCACATATTTACAAACAGCACAAGATGATGGTTAAGAACGCATCGGAACTGGCATGGATTTTCATTTACCCTTTTGTAGCCCTGCTTTCAATAGGTCTTTTTGCCCATTACATATCTTTATCGGGGGGACCGCCGGAAGCCATATTGTTCGTTCTTGTCGGCGTTGTCGTGTGGAACTTCTACGATTTGACACAGAGGGCGGTAACCTACGGTATGACATATGATATGTGGAGCAATTCTCTGAAGCACGGCCTGGTCAATGCATCCGGAATAAAAGAATTCATAATAGGAAACTCTTTTTACGGTTTATTAACATCTTATCTGGTGGTGATTTTCGTAGGAATTGCCGGCTTGTTAGCTTTCGGGTTCAACATTTTCGGAGCGGGAATCGTGCTCGCGATATCACTGTTGCCCGTTTTTCTCTTCGCGACGGCAATAGGACTCTTGATAGACTCTCTTATGATAACGCGGGGCCATAACTGGATGTCCCTTATCTGGAGCATTTCCGGTGTTATAATGATATTTTCGGGGGTTTTCTATCCTGTGGATATCCTTCCTGAAGCGGTGAAATTTCTGGCATTATCATTCCCCACGACATACTCAATTAATGCTTTAAGGGCGGCTTTCGGTTTTACAACAGTATCAATTTCAGAAACAATCTTAATAGCTTTCCTGATATCTGCAATTTATCTGGCAGTCTGTATCTTCATATTCACGAAAGCCGTTAAGAGAAGCAAGACGACGGGAAAGCTGACACAGTATTAAAAAAGGGCAAGCATTACCACACCAAGAACGACAACAATCACGGATATATACTGGTATTTCTTTAGTTTTTCCCCAAACAAAATTCTGGCTGTTAGTAGGGCCACTATAGGAGCAGACTTGGTTATAGTTGTTACTATACCCACTTCCGCCAGTGTTATAGCTATATTGAAGCAAAGACCCGCGATCGCAATCAGAATACCAGTGACTAGGAGAAATTTAGTTGTCGATCTGTCCGGTCTTTTGAACTTTCTTCTGATCCCCAGATAGACCGCTGCCGGGGCAAAGACACTGACTTCAACAACCAGAAGCAGAAGGTACGGACCGATTATCATGACGGGTATCCTTTCGAGAAAATAGAAAAGCCCCCAAAGAAAGAATGTTATCAGAGCATAACCCACGCCGGGAATCATTTTAAATCCGGATTTTCTGACATCGCTGAAATCGACTGATAAAGACACTATCCCGGAAAGTATTATGATGATAGCAAGCCAACGGGAAAAGGCGAAGGATTCCGCGTAAAACATGACAGAAAGGAATATTGTAACGATAAAGGAGGAGTCTGTTATCGGTGATATGATTCCTATTTTTCCTTTGTCAAGGGCTTTCAGGAAAGTGAAATACGGGACAAAACCGATGAAGCCTATCAGCACGGCAACAACGATGTAGAACGGATCAAATGAATATTCGAAAGGGAATGCAATCAAAAAGAGAAGGGCCGCCACGGATGTAATTACACCCCTGTAAAAGATGGTGTTATAAGAGCCTATCTTTTTGACAGGGGGTTTTGAAAAAGGATTGCTCACACCGAAAGCGACCATTGCTATAAAAGCAAAAACCAGCCCTAAAACAAAGTCCATGAAGATATTTGAGTTGTCTTAAATAAAAATCAGAATATTATGCCGGCTATGAATGCAATGAATCCGAGGAACATTGCTATTTTAATCTCCTTGCTGACTCTCGCGTAATCTTTTGATCTTCTTGCTTTGATTACAAGGTCTGCTGAGGCCCATAAAAAGACGATTATGCATGGTATTAAAAAGATCATGTATCCCGTTCCGAGAAGCTTCATTGTGTAGGGGATTACTGAGAAGATAATTGCCAAAAGAATGCACATGAGAGCTATCCCTATCGTTGCGTCCTCGCTGAATTTTAACTTCACACCGTGTTTTGTGAGCCTGAACCTTTCTGCAAGGTCGCCCACCTTTTTTGCAATCCACTTAAGGAAGCTAATTATATCCCCCTCAATGTCTTCAAGGTCCTTGACTATCTCGCGGCTTATTGTCGCAAGCCCTGCAAGAAGTCCCAGAATCAGGGGATTCGCAAGCAAAGCCGCTTCACCTGCCGCAGCACCGCCATAAAGGAATGTCGAGCCGGCGAGATAACCTATGGATATGTTACCGATAAGTATCTTGTTCTGGAAATTTCTGGAATAGAGTATCAATATAACTGAGTTGACAAAAGCTATCACGAACATGAAGAAATTTATGAATGAAAGGAAAACCCCAACGATAAAGAGCCCGTAGGCAAATCCCAGAGCGCTGTTGGCTTTTACCCTAGCCGAGGGTATGGGCCTGCTGGGCCTGTTTATTTTATCCGATTCTATGTCGTAATAGTCGTTTATAACGTTGCCTGCCCCTGTTATAAGGAAGACAGCCATCACAGCGAAGAGAAGATTATAGGAGAAAAAAGAATAGCTTACGCCTGTCACAAGGAAAAACCCTATGAAAACACTTATAACGGCCATCAGGCAGTTAGACGGTCTCATCATCTCCATATAAGCTGCAAAGTGCACCATTAACTCCCCTCTTACGAGTCAGCTGTTTATAAAAACAATCTGAAATTTAGATTTTTACATATAAATTATACTTTCTTATCTTTATGAATCCCGCGGAGCTGTTTACTTTTGCATTTCCTGCATTTGATCTTTTTGTCCCTGACTTTGAGGTTGTCCGCTCTCATCTTAGCCCCGCACTTCATGCATATAAAAACCCTGTTAAACAGACGGTCGGCGGCTTCCTGAAACTTGACGTTTTTTGCCATAAATCGCACCTGTAATTATGAGTGCTATAAATTACACTATAACCTTTATTAGCTTTATTAATCTTTTGACCCATGTTTATAAAGGTTTTCAGCATGATTCCCGAAAAGGCAAAACGTATACTGCGGACTGGTTATGTATGTGATCACTGCCTCGGTAGGCAGTTTGCACAATTGCTTACCCGGACAACTAACGAGGAAAGAGGGAAAGCGATAAGATACGCTCTCGCCATGGAATTTGAAATAAAACCTTTCAGGACGGAAAAATCAAATCTCCTCGGATTCGCATTCAGAAAGAGAAAATTAAAAGGAAAAAAACCTGAGTGTTCTGTCTGCGGGGATATTTTCGATAAACTGGAATTCTGGTCCAAGAAAGCAATGGAAAAGCTCAAAAACTACGAATTTTCAACGTTTCTTGCAGGTGTCAAGCTGAACGACGAGCTTGTCATGAAAGAGGAAAATTTGTGGGATAAAACCGGCATGGAATGGACGGAATCTATAAAATCCGAAATAAGCAGGGAATTCGGGAAACGCATAGAGAAATCCCTGAAAAAGGAAGTCGACCTCGATAATCCGGATATAGCTGTCATTCTTAATCTGCAGGATTACGGCATAGAGCTTGAAATCCGTTCAGTCTTCATCTATGCCCGGTATAACAAGCTTATACGGGGAATCCCCCAGACGATATGGGACAAATACAAAATAAGCGTCGAGCAGTTAATAGGAGAGCCGATGAAGAAGGCAGCCAAAAGCGAGGATTACATCCTTCACGGCATGGGCCGCGAGGATATTGATGCAAGATGCCTAGGATGGAGACCTTTTGTAATGGAGCTTGTGAATCCAAAAAAACGTAAAATAGACGTTAAAAAACTGGAAAAGACAGTAAATAAGAGCAAGAAAGTCCAGATAAAATCCATCCGTTTTTCCGACAGGAAAGAGATGGTTAAAATAAAGGCGTCCAAATCAGAAAAGAGCTACAGGGTTTTGGTTGAATTTGAAAAACCGGTTGAAAATATAGAAAGAGTGAAAAAAATAATAGGAAAGATAAAACAGGAAACGCCCAACAGGGTAAAACACAGAAGAGCGGATAAAGAAAGGACAAGAAAAGTAAAGTCGATAACATGGAAAAAATTAAGCTCCAAAAAGTATGAATTCAAAATCACCGGAGATGCAGGACTTTACATAAAAGAACTTGTTTCTGGAGATAAAGGAAGAACGAGACCATCCATTTCAGGAATTTTAGAAAATCAGGGAATTGTAAAAGAGCTTGATGTGATAAAAATCAAGGCTTAGATTTCAGGATCTTTTCAATATCCTTAATTTTTGCATTAGTCTTGAAACCCAAATCTGAAAGATGAGTTCTTGATATTTTGAATCCCTTTTTTCCCATTTTTCCAAAAAAAACAGATAATTTTGGTGATTCTATTTTCAGGTTTTTACAAATCTTATGAATATTGTAATAGAAAGGCTCATCAATTTCCTGGATACATGTATAGATGTCTTTTGTATCTTTGAAACCCCTTGAAATCATGTCCTTCCGAACATCATCACATATCTCAGAATTCTTAGTTTTCCCTACCCATAACGGACCGATAATTTTGGAAGGTTTTTTACAATTTGGACATTTTTCATTTATACCAATTTCTTTACTGTAACACTCCGGACAGTACGAAACGAAATTGATGTTCTCCAGATTCTTTTTTGTTTTTTCTTTACTTCTTTCAGTTATTCCGACAACACGGAAATAATGATGCGTATGTGAAAATAATGGATAAAACGTCATGTCATGTTTTGCAAGTTCTTTTACAACAACTTGAATTAAAGTCGAGATTCCGAATTCTTTGAAAAAGTCTGTCCTTTCAGCAATTACACCATAACGGTTCTGGCATGTTGCTTTGAAAGAACCGGACAATGCTCCGGTATCAGTTGCTGAAACCGCAAGCATTGCCTTCTTTTTCAAAGCAGACCAGACATTTGGAATAAAATTTATAGGAGATCCAAATGGATCTATATCAATAAAATCAAACTCCCTTTTCCTTTCGAGAAAAAGAATGTTGCAGTCTTTGTTTTCAATTTCGTATTTTGATTTCGGGATTTTATTGAGTTTCAGATTTTTTCTAATAAGCTTTACAGCTTGTGGGTTTGCGTCATTAAAAATAACCTTATCAATCCCTTTAACTTCCTTTAAAATCCTGATTCCGCGGACACCCGAAGCAGCCATCGGATCGCAAATGACTAAATCTTCATCTGTTTTTTTTCGATATATGGAAAGAAGTGAAACAACAACGTTTCTTGCATGAGCCATATCGGAGTTATAAAAAACATCAGAATTGCGCCTGACAGCCTCTTCTGGTATATGAATTCTTACCCGTCCTTCAGTTACTGTTTTCATAAACATTCTGTTTATATGATTTCGACTTAAATTTAAGATAAAAATTTAAATGTTTCTACTTAATAATACTAAAATATTATCTATTCAAGTGTTTTAATGATATATAAAGGTATTCTAAGCATTAGGGAAGTTACTGAACAATTATCAAAGGGAGAAAGGGATTTCTCTGGATATGAAATAAACGGTACACAACAACATAATCCTCATTATGGAGAAAATTTTTGGGACCGATGTTTGACTATAAAAGGAGTGTTTCCAGAATTATTCAAGAAAGTTCCTAATGAAAATTCTGAGGAATATAGAGAAAAACTCGCAGAGTCCAAAAGAAAATTCATGGAAGGAAGTCCATTAATACTTAATAATTCAAAACTGGTACAAGTCGGTTTTTATATAGGACATTTTCCATTAACGGGAGTGCAAGCCAGAAAAGCTCTGATATATTCATCAGGATTTCATGATGATATAGAAGAAGGAGATTTTACTGGTGCAAAATTCATCGATTCACGGATTTCCGGTAATAGAACGAGTGCAAAAAATTCAATCTTCGCAACTGCTAAATTCCTTGATGGTTCCGTAATTGAAGGAATTTATTTTGAAAATGCCGATTTATATAAAACGGTTTTCGGAGGAGATGTAGAACTAGTCAATAACGATTTCAGTAAGTCGAGAAATTTTGAAAATGCTGTTTTTAAAAATCTTAAAAGAAAAATGCATCCGAGTCACAAAAACTGGAGAAACACTAAAAAAGATAAGTATCCGGCTTCATGGTCGGGAGATATTGCTCCTAAATTCAAAAAATCCGAGTACAATCCTCTGGCTTTATCTGTACATGCATTAAATCTCGAACTTTCACAAAAAACAAACGAGTTGAAAACAATCATAACGCAATCACAATTTGACTATCTGAAGAAGCAGATTCCCGAGATAATGGAAGAGATGTTTTTTATCGTCTAGATTAAACAAATCTTTTTACATATTTCAACCATCCCCGACAAATAATTGATATGAGACTTGTAAAAGGTCAGATGTATTCGATAATAGCCATAATAATCGTAATACCGATGATAATGTTTTTCACATATTCCATGAGTTCCAGTCAGGAAACGAAAACAGATATTTACAAAGGCATAGTTGCTGAACAGGTCGGTCTGGTTGCAGAATCCATGGATTCGGATTTCACGAAAGCCATGGAGATTTCAGGAAAGCGCTCTCTCATAGCGGCTGTGAACTGGGAAATTTTGAAAGGGGAAAACCTGACAGATGCCATAGCCAACCTTACAACATTAATCGAGAACGGGACAATAAACGGGACTGAAAACCTGATAATGGAAAACAATACTTTGAAAAACTGGAGCTCGAAAATCGCGGCTGTTCAGACCAACTTTGACACGGACATAACACACGGAAATCTTGAAATAAATTCAAGCAGGTTCAACGTCCTTCTGACAGCTGAAATAAATGTTTCGGTTATTGATGAAATAATGGAAATGAAGATTGTAAGAAACGGTATGAAAAAATCCGTGAACATTTCGATATTGGAAATTGACGACCCGTTATATACTCTGAATACTTACGGATTGATACACAGGACAATACTTGAATATCCATACGGTCACAAGGCACTTGAAATCGTTCACGGAGGCCTTAATTCGTCCGGCAGCTGTACCGGAAATCTTACCACGGATTCCGGAGATTCGTCCCCTTCGGACAAAATATTGCTGATCTCAGATTCAAGCAGTGTGCCCGATGCAATCCTTGGCGGCTTTAAGGGAGTTATAGCGGAGATGCCGAGAGACCTTTCACTTTCCGGAATTTCATGTTACAATACAGGGAACGGAAGCGCTGTCAATCTTATTAATGCAATAATAGACAACAGCTCTTACAAGAAGGTTTACATTGATAACGAAACAGGTTCCGTATGGCATCTGCCGTTCCGTGATGCCGTCGAAAACGGTTATTATTTTGAAGGCACTGGCCCCGACATCATAACCCGCATGGAAAACAGGACAAATACGTCTTCGGGTGGAATTGAAAGCATAGTGAACATCCAGGAACTTTTCATGGAAAGCCTGCCTATAAGGGAAAATCAGGTCTCTGTGGACTATTTATATTTCGCAAATGAAAATTATATCGGATACGAAGTAAGGGGGTTTCCGGGCTGGTTCAGACTGAACTGCGCAAAAGCCAGTGAATATAACCTTAACGAACTTCTGGAATATTCTTGCTAGTGGTTATATGAGCGATGGTATTCTTGAAACGGATGCAGACAAGCTTTTTGAGCTTGTAAAAAAAGAAAAAAACATCAAATCCATAGATGCTGCCAAAAAGCTTAACATTGGTGTAGAAGAAGCTATATCTCTGGGAGAAATACTCGAGGAAGACGAATTAATAGAGTTACATTATCCCCCGATAGGAGAACCCTTTTTTATCTACAACGACCCTGCTACAAAAAAACAGAAAAAGGAAGAGGAAGAAAAGAAAAAAACCAAACCCAAATCAGGCCAGTTAAAACTTCTCGGAATAGTACTCTCTTCGGTATTTTTGATGCTATCAATAGGCTACAAAAACAATCCGGAAATTTTCAATGACATGAATGAATGGGTAGCTTCATTGTTATCGGAATCTTATTTAGACATGAACACAATATTAATAATTGCAACAGTTTTCACTATCGTAATAGTCCTGATAATGGTAATAAGTCTCAGGATAAGGAAGAAGAGATTAAAACAATCGAAAGGTAAAGAGAATGAAGTCAAACGATCAAAAGAAAGCCAAGTCAGTAAAAAACCAAAAGAAGTTAAGAAAGAAAAAAGAAGAAAGAAAAAAGCCGCTCCCGAGAAAGGAAAAAAGCAGAAATCCGCCAGAATCTCTTTCAGTTAACGGAAAAAGAAAAATAGTGGCGGAATATGAAATAACTTCCGACAAACTGAAGGCCCTGATACAGATAGTAAAAGACGAAAATGAATATGTACCTCTCTATGAGCTGAGCTTTCCGCATATAGAGGATGCAACCCAGGCGGTTCTTGATCATGTAAGACACAAAATAGTCGAGGACATGACGCTCAGCCCAAACGAGATAATAGATCCGAAAGAAACAAAGGAACTGAAGGAAAGATTCATCAAAAAAGCGGACCAGCTCATAAAGGAATATATCCCGCATTTATCTGAAGAAAAGAAGGAATCACTTATAGGACTCCTGACGCAGGAATCACTCGGTCTCGGGCCTCTCGAAGTAATGCTGCAGGACATGAATCTAGAGGAAATTGTAATTAACAATTCAAAAGAACCCGTGTGGGTTTACGATAGGAAACACGGCTGGCTCAAGAGTAACATTACAGTTGATTCCGAGATCAGAATATACAATTATTCAGCCCAGATAGGACGCCGGGTAGGTATGCAGATAAGCAATCTGAGCCCTCTCATGGATGCATACCTTACGACAGGCGACAGGGCAAACGCGACGCTGTTCCCCATATCATCCGGCGGCAACACGCTTACAATAAGGAAGTTTGCCAGACGTGCTTGGACGATAACAGATTTCATTGAAGACGGGTCGGTTTCACTGGAAGTCGCCGCCTTTTTGTGGCTAGCAATACAATACGAACTTAACATAGTGGTTGCCGGGGGTACTGCAAGCGGCAAAACTTCACTTCTGAACGTTCTCTCATGTTTCATTCCACCGACCCAGAGGATAATTTCCATAGAGGATACAAGAGAAATCCAGCTTCCCAAATTCCTTCATTGGGTTCCAATGACCACGAGACCTCCCAACATAGAGGGACGCGGCGAGGTCAGTATGCTGGATTTAATGGTAAACGCTTTAAGGCAGAGACCCGACAGGATAGTTGTTGGGGAGATAAGACGCAGCAGGGAGGCCGAGGTCCTGTTCGAGGCAATCAATACAGGTCACTCTGTTTATTCAACACTCCATGCAAACACGGCGGATGAGGCATACAGAAGACTCGTTAATTCTCCAATAAACATATCCCCTGCACTTCTCGGAAGTCTCCAGTTGATTGTTGTCATGCACAGGGACAGGAGAAAAGGCATAAGACGTCTTCTGGAGGTGTCAGAATTAATACCGGCATCGGGACTCGACCAGATACGGATAGAACTGAATACGATATTCAAGTGGATACCTTCGAAGGATCAGATAACCCAGTGGGGAAAGCCCCACAGGGCGTTAAATGACATAAAACTGTATTCCACGATGGACGATCTTGAACTGCAGAAGAACCTGAAAGAAAAGGAAGCGATACTCCAGTGGCTGGTTGATAACCAGATCAAGGATATACAGAAAGTCGGTCAGATAGTATCGGATTATTACAAAGATTCCCAAAAGGTCCTTAAGATGATAGGGTACACGCCAAAGAAAATAGAAATTGAAAAGGGGACCGAATTATAATTATTCATATTTGTGACCGCTTTCAAACTTGGGGACAAATATCCTGTATTTGTCTTTGTCTTCAAGCTCTATCATGATCCTTTTAACTATGACCTGCTCAATGTCCGGCATCATCGGAACCCTTTTCCTGAGATCATCAAAGGAATCAAAATCCTTCTCCTTTCTCGCTCCTATTATTGCCCATAAATGTTTCTTGCCTATTCCGGGAAGAAGCTCAAGCTTGTGGAGTCTTGTCGATATGGGGCCCGACTTGTTGAAGAATTCAAGGAACTTCCCCCTTTTCTGCTCCACTATATTCTTTACAGTGTCTTCCAGTTCACCCGCAGCAGCGCTTGTAAGTCCATCCAGATTAAGCCTCCTTCTTATGTATTTGACTACATCCCTCTTTCCATCACCCACGTAAATCCTGTCCCCTATTTTAAAGGTTACATCTTCCTTAACTATAACTTCGAGTAGCGAAAAGTAGTCCTCGCCTATTACCTGAGCCACCGGCTGCGATCTGGTCATTCCCTGATGACCGTGCGGAAGAAAGTCCAGCACGAGAGCCCATTCATCCTTCTTCAGGTCTTTCTTGAACATTCTAACCACTCATCGGTTTTAGATAAAATATGAAAACATGCTTTAAAAGGTTTTTAATCCACTGCAAGCGGCTTTATGAGCTTTAATATTTCGGATTTATCGGCATCACTTAATATTATATGTTCGTTTGCAAAGAGCATGTTTATTTCTTCCTTTTTCTGGGGCATGAAGCTTATAATGCTGGCTATGTGTTTTTCCTTGAGTTTTTCTATCTTGGAAAGGTTTTCCATGAGCTGCTTGAGATCCTTTTTCTTTATTTTAGAGAATTTGTTCAGATGTTCCAAGGCTTTCTTTTGCTCATAGCCAAGTTCACTTTCCTTATCCCTTGCACCAAGTATATGCCTCGCCTCCGGCCACGTGACAGTTTTTTCATTCTTAACCTTCATGCATTCACCCCACATGCCTCAAATGCTCGGGCTTTGTGATTATGGTCTTGAGTTTGTTTCCCTGATTAACTTTTACGACATATGCGTGTCCTCTCTTTTCAGCAACCACACCAACGTTGCCCTTAAACCTGAAATGGGGCATACTTGACTGCGAGGACGGATTCTGGTCTATTATGACCTTTTCGCCTTCTTTGAACTCTTCAACAAAAGGAGTTACCTTTATCTTCGTCCTGAAGTCCTTCTTGAAGGTCCTTCTCGTTCCTTTTTTAAACCCCTTGCTCCTGTGAACCATTGACACACCTTGGATTAATTAGATAGGTTAATTTATATAAGGTTATTATTTTAAAAAGGTAACCATGCTTAAATGCGACTTTCATATACATACTCATTATTCCCCTGACAGCAATCTTACACCGGATTTAATCATAAAAACCGCCGTTAAAAATAAGCTTGATGTTATCGGTGTCGTGGATCATGACGTTCTCAGAGGAGGGCCGGAGACCAAGAAATTGGCCGGCAGGATAGCCCCGAGACTGGTTGTTATTCCCGGAGAAGAAATAAAAACGCTTTCCGGGGAAATTATGGTTTTCGGAATAGAAAAGACCATACATAAAGGATTAAGCCTTGAAAAAACGATAGAAGAAGCAAAAAAACAGGAAGCCTTCATAGTGGTGCCACATCCTTTTGACAGAATTAGGCAGGGTATAGGAGGAAAAAATCTTGAAAAAATAAAAGATGAAATAGACGCAATTGAAGTATTCAACGCCAGAAGCTTCATGAACAGGTTTAATAAAAAGGCACTCGATTTTGCAAAAGAAAACAATATACCTGTAATAGCGGGATCGGATTCACATTTTGCCTATGAAATCGGTTCAGGGTACATATACATCGATTCTGAAGTCAGTGAAGAAGCCGTAATAGAGGCAGTGAAGTCAGGAAAAGCGGAAGTTGGCGGTAAAATTACCGGACTGAAACCTCATTTTGGAACGTTCCTCCAGAAGAGAATAAGAAACAGGTTTTAGGGAAGCTGTCCGTTCGTGAGGTTCATTATGCTCTCATTTACATCTTCCACCAATTGTTCAAGATTTTCATATTTTTCCATCTCATAAGTTATTTCATCAAAACCTTTTGCGAGCGGCTCCGGAATAGATTCTTTAACTGACAAGGCATAGATGTCAATCTCTGTTGCAATTTTATTATTTGCCTCTGCCCCCGGCGGTATTATTATTATCGTGAAAGATAAAACTATAGCTATCATGAGTGTAAAAACCATGGTCAGTGTTCCGTTCAATTTATTGTACTCCATGCTGGCATATTTGAATATAGAAAGAAGAAAAGCCGGTATGATGAGCATAGCTATCATTACCAGAGGTATTTGGTAAGTAAAAAATGCTATAATATAACTTGCAAAGGCCGCGATTCCCATCGAAATAAAAAATCTTTTATTATCCCTTAAAACACTTCTGGTCTGTTCCGCCTTATAGATGATGTAACTCAGATTATACGAGAGTGAAAGTACGATCGCTACCCAGAACGGGAAATAAGAAAGATTTGTCGTGAGAGCAAACCAACCCGCGGAATATTTCAGGAACTCTATTACCGTCATGTTAACCGCGGTTTTTTTCAGGCTGTTTTTAAGATATATTTTAGGGCACGAATGGAGAAAATTGAGGCCGACAAGTAAAAGCATCATGACAAAGAAATACACGTTTACAAAAAGTGACATCGTAAAACCGACACCAAGTAAAACCACATAAAGCATCCACGACTGTTTCTTGTCCAGCAATCCGCTTGCCACAAGCTTCCACACCTTTTTATGGGAATGTTTTGAATCGTGCTCTGCATCACCTATGTCGTTGTAGACATATACGGCAGAATATGTAACCAGAAAAGCGGCACATGAGAACAGCACGACAGATAGACCCGGCAGCCCAAAGAACGTTATGTAGAAAACTATACCTATGAAAAACTGGATACTGTTTTTAGGAATGTTCAGAGTTATGCTGTTAATCAGGACGTTTCTTTTCACCCAATCCCCCCGCTATTTTTCAGCAACCTGCGCCTAAGAATAAATTTGTGCCTGCCCCTTTATAGGTTTTTTGGCACGGACTACGAGTTCCGACGCTATCGAGGCCTTTTTTGAAAGAACAGTATCGACAGCATTCCACAACCTTTCCTGATTTTTTGAATATTCGCCGTTTCCGAGAAGGGGGCTGCCTTTGACCATTATGCCGGTGAACCCCATAATTTTCAGAAGTTCTGTCAGCGATTTTTTTGTATACGCGTGGATATGACCGACACCTTCCTTCATGAAAGGATTTCCCGTGTAGACTTTTGAGGCGGATTCCACCCATGTCGGCAGCCATCCCATGAGTAAAAATCCCCTGTTATACCATGAAGCCGTGTTCGGAACTGTCGCAATCATCAAACCTCCCGGTTTAAGTGCATTCAGAATGTTTCTGAGAAGTTCTTCCGTATTGTAGATATGCTCTATAATGTCACCGCAAAAGACGACATCAAAAAACTCCTTTTCAAAAGGAAAAATCCTTTCGGATACGTCAAAAATGCAGGCATCGACACCACGCTTCTTTGCGGACTTCACGGCGCTTGCACTAATTTCAAGACCGAACGGTTTTGCCGAAAGTTTTTTCGACAGCATTTCGGCTATGAAACCATCACCACAACCGATGTCAAGTATGTTTTCCGCTTTCACTCCGTCAAGAAAAGACATAACCGTTTCTATTTTTTTCCTGTGCATCGCATAATAACTGTCCGATTTGTCTTTGTATACACCTGAATAAAAATCATCGTTGTATGAACCCGTTTTCATAAATATAATTGTAAGAACTAACTTTAATAGAGGGGAGCAGTCATATAAAAATGTTAATTTATAACATTCTTTACACGTGATGTAAATGCTGACACACGAAGAACATTCAAGGAAATGGTCAGAACTCTGGGAGTCAATATCCGATCTGGAATACAAAGAACACGGATCAGCCATGTGGCTTTTTTATAACGAATTTCTTAAAAATTACGATTTTCGCGGAAAGAAAATCATAGAGCTCGGCTGCGGCACAGGCATTAATACAATACTCATGGCAAAAATGGGGGCAGACGTAACCTTTTTAGACAGAAGCCAGCACGCCCTTGATATTGTAAGAAACAACGCGGAAAAATTCGGAGTTGGAGCTGAGTACATAAAAGGAGATATTTTCGATTTTGATGGCAATGAAGAATATGATCTCGTGCATTCTGAAGGGGTTGTTGAACACTTCCTTCCACCATACCGTCAGAAGATAATCGATATCCATGCCGAAACTATAAAGAAAGGCGGAAAAGCGCTTATCAT
>CAZKOV010000006.1:7621-22772 GCA_964554465.1 uncultured archaeon | reverse complement strand
GGCGTCCAGCGCGTCTTCCCCATACTGTACATGGCCGACCTGACGCGCGGCACGCTGACCGACCTGCCGGCGCGCGTGGGGCTGGACTTTGCGGTGGTGGGGGGCTGGTGCCTGGCGGCGCTGGTGCTCACCTATATGCTGGTGAGGCGCAGGCGCTAGGAGAGCGAGAAATGTCCGCTTTGAGCCAGACACAGACTGAGAGCGTCCCGGGCGCCTGTACAGTACCATTTCGCCTTTTATCCGCTGCCTGAAATATGGTATAATGTTATAAATGAAGCAGCCTGAAAAACGTCCCCCGTCCGCCGCAGGGCGGGGCGTTTTTTATGCGTTTGCGCGCTGTTTTACCACCGACATGGCAACAACCAGCGAAGGGAACCGACTATGACGCCAGAAGAATCCGAAAAACGTAAAAGAGCCGCCGAGTATTCCGCCGCCTATCTTTTCAATGGGCGTTCCAGGTTTATTCACATCAAATGATCTTGCAACATACATCTTGGCATTCTTCTTCGGATCCCTTTTGGGAGTGGGTATTGTCTTTTCCAGCGCTTCTATGAGCATGTCAATATTTATTTTCTTTCTCGCTGAAATAGGAATAATCGGAGCGTTCTCTGCTATAGTCCCCTTAAGGAACTCTTTTATCTGTTTGTAATTCTCCATTGCCTCTTTTTTTGTGACGAGATCGATTTTGTTCTGTACAATGACGATATTGTTAATGCCTACGATATCAAGAGCGAGCATGTGCTCAAGCGTCTGTGGCTGTGGGCATTTCTCGTTAGCGGCAACCAGAAGCATTGCACCATCCATCAGGGCGGCACCCGATAGAACCGTAGCCATAAGGGTTTCGTGACCGGGCGCATCCACGAAGGAAACTGTCCTTAATGGAGTGCATTCACACATACATTTTATGCATTTGTCAGTTGTCGAGTAACCGCAACATTTATTACATTTATAAAAAGTCGCATCGGCGTATCCGAGTCTTATCGATATCCCCCTTTTTATCTCTTCGGAATGTGTATCGGTCCATTTGCCTGAAAGGGCTTCGGTGAGACTGGTCTTACCATGGTCTACGTGGCCGACAAGACCTATATTTACTTCGGGAACGAGAACATTCTTTGATTTTTTCTTTGGAACCGAATCCTTTTTAGAAGCTATGAAATCACCATAAAGTCTTGTTATTCCTTATACTTTATAGATTAATTAATAAAAATGCGCATTATATAAGTAAAGGCGTGCCGGGATGGCCGAGTCCGGTTCAAGGCGATAGACTCGAATTTAGATGTATAGAGACTTCATGTCGATGACATCGGGACATCTATTGGGCTTCTGCCCGCACAGGTTCGAACACCCTGTTGATCGCAGGCGATTTCACCAGAAGTCGAAATTCCTGTTCCCGGCGCTTATTTTTATTCAGTTCAATTAAATATAATCTATGATAGATCTTAAGAAAGCAGAAAAACTGGCTATGCACGTTGCAAAGGATGCTGGTAATATTGTTCTAAAAAACACTGAAAAAATAGTAATCGTGAAAGAAAAGGACAAACATGATTTTTGCACGAACATCGACATCAAATCAGAAAAGCTCATAATAAAGGAGATTAGAAGAGCGTATCCAAAACATAATATCATATCAGAAGAATTGGGTACTATCGATAAGAAATCTGATTACACGTGGATAATAGACCCCATTGACGGAACCAAGAATTTCATGCGCAATATACCTATTTTTTCCGTTTCCGTAGCTTTGCAGTATAAGAAAGATGTGATTGTGGGTGCCGTTTACGATCCCATTTCAAGAATGCTCTTCCATGCAAGGAAGGGAGGCGGTGCCTGGCTTGGGAAAAGCAGGATAAACGTGTCCAAAACAAGAAAACTTGAACACGCCTTCGTGTATGTCGATATACCTAACATTTACCATCTAAACAAGAAAGATGCGAAAACAGCATTAAACCGCCTTGATGATCTTGTGACATCTTCATTAAGAGTCCGCAGTCTTGGATCAGGTTCTCTTGGTATGTGCGATCTCGCACAGGGCTCATATGATATATATTTCGACCTTACGAGCCATACCAAATTCGTGGACATTGCGGCCGCGTCAATAATAGCGAAAGAGGCGGGCGGGACAGTCACAAATCTTGAAGGAAAGCCCATCACAAGGCATGATGAACATTTCCTTGCTACAAATTCTCATCTGGAAAAGCAGATTCTGAAGCTTTTGGGAAAGCATTAATGGAGCTGGAAGTAGATAACCGATTCATCCTCTTCGTTCTCGTATCTCGTTATCTCGAGCTCACCGAGTTCAAAGGTATTCTTTACGTGGGTCCCTGAGCATGCACAGACGTCGATTCCGGGAATTTCAACAACCCTCAATTTCTTTATTGATTCAGGCAGTTTCTGGATACCGGAGGAGCGCATGGGATCAAGTTTCTTTAGCGCGTCTTCTCTTTTTATTTCAAAAAATTTTAGCGGTATGCGCTTCATCACCATTTCCTTGAAATCTTCCACTATGTCCACTTTAACTCCTGTATCAACGATGAAAGGTTCCGTCTTGACGGCGGATTCCTTATCTTCTATCGAGACTGCTGTGGTTTTCTTCTTGAACCTCTTTGCAATGATTCCTGAAATTATATGTTGGGTAGTGTGCATTTTCATGAGGGCGTATCTCCTGTTCCAGTTAATCTCCCCCTTTACGGTATCAGAACCCACCATACCTTCAGTATAGTGTCTTATGTCATCTCCGCTTCTTTCCACACGTAATACAGGAACGTTGTTGAGAAAACCGGTATCATGATCCTGACCACCTGACCTTGGATAGAAAGCTGTCCGGTCAAGAATTACATACTCTTCTCCCCTGTCAACGACTTTGGCTTCGAATTTTTTCATGTAGGGGTCTTCAAGATAGAGCTTTATAGTCATAGATAATAATTAGTCGTGCTCGTATAAATTCAAACATATATTTAAACTTAAAATCACATAATCCCATATACCATCAGGTGCGAAGCATACAACATGCTTCTTTCCGATTCAGGAGTGATTATTATGAAATGCGTAAGTTGCGGAATTGATGTTGAAGTTCAGGATAACTGGGTGCAGTTCAAGTGTCCTTCCTGCGGGGAAACCGGGATTATAAGATGCGAGAAATGCAAGCTTATGGGAAACGTATACAAATGCGAGAAATGCGGGTTTGAAGGGCCTTAGAATGGAAAACGGTGGATAATATGGGAAAGGTAAGAGTTATCGCAAGAGTAACACCGGACGAACCCGATAATTTTGAAAAGATGAAAGAAGGAATAGAGGCATTGAAACCGGAAACTTACGAGATTGAGGACATAGGATTCGGCGTAAAGGCAATAAAACTGGTCAAGGTCGTCCCTGAAGAAGACGGTGCAATGCCGAAATTCGAGGAAGACCTTGAAAATGTCCCTCATACAGGCAATACGGAAATTATAGCCGTTGACAGGATGTAAAATCTTTTTCTAAAGTAAATCCGATAATTTTATAGATGATAACCTCCAATTTATCATATTACAACAGGTCATTTCCATGAAGGCTATAATATTGGCAGGAGGATTTGCAAAGAGGCTGTGGCCTCTTACGAAGAATTATCCGAAACCTTTATTGAAAGTTAATGAAAAAGCGATAATAGAGCATATTCTCGAGAAGATATCGACAGTCGATGGTGTTGACAAAATCTATATATCTTCGAACGAGACCTTCGAGAAGCATTTCAAAGATGAACTGAGTCATCATCTGGAAAAGGAACATATCGACCTTGCAATAGAGCCCTCGACCCATGAGGGAGACAAACTCGGTGCTATTGGCGCCATACATTATCTTATAAAAAAAGAAGGAATAGATGACGACATACTGATAATAGCAGGGGACAACCTTTTCGGTTTTGACATAAACGATTTTGTCAATACTTTCAATAAGTCAAACAAGCCTGTCATAGCTTTCTATGACATAAAAGACATCGATAAGGTCAGGAACACTTACGGGAATGTCCTGCTGGATGAAATGAGCAAAGTACGGGATTTCCTCGAAAAACCAGCAAATCCTGTATCAACACTGATAAGCACCGCATGTTATATTTTCCCCCAAGCAACCCTAAAGCTGATTGATGAATTTATGAAAACCGAGAACAAGAAAGACGCTCCGGGGTATTTCATCTCATGGCTCCATAAGAAGGAAGAGGTCATAGGGTTCGTTTTTGATGAGCACTGGTTTGATATAGGTTCCCATGAATCTTTGGCTGAAGCCAGGGAGTTTTATGCTGATTTGAAGAAAGAATAAAATCATCTGTCTGCTTGTACAAAAACTCTATTATAATTGTCTGGATGAATCGTGTCTCGGTTTACAAATAAAGCTACATTATCAGGTATTTGTCCGTTTCTTTTTAGTATATCAATCTCATTGCTGGTTGCAACAAGGTCTTTCAGGAATTTTCCAGTCGTTCTTTTACCATATCCAAGATATTCATTCAACTGGTCTGCCCACACTCTGTATTGTTCTCCTTTTCCATGTGAAGATGCCCACGGTTTTCCCATAGAATATGCAACATTTAAACCCTCTTCCACGGGAGTATCTAATATAACATTTCTTCCGGTCCTTTTATCAAGATCATAATGGAAAAGTTCATGAGTAAATATTTCCTTCAATTTTTTTGTTCTCGTGAAAGGATTTTTTGCTTCATCATAAGAATTTCTCATTGATAACCATTCATATCTGAGGAACTCTTTAGCATCAGCAGAAAGTTCCTGATATCTTTTTGTTTTCATGAATCTTCCAAGCTTTTGGGTAGCTCTGAGAAGATCCTTTCTTGCTTTATCCCCTACATCACTTGTCGAATAAAG
Organism: uncultured archaeon; assembly: GCA_964554465.1. Classification (GTDB taxonomy): domain Archaea; phylum Aenigmatarchaeota; class Aenigmatarchaeia; order QMZP01; family QMZT01; genus JAADIF01. Next base: position 17,922 of record CAZKOV010000006.1, on the reverse strand, counting down.
AACTTCGTTTACTATCTCTTTGTTTGGTTTGAAATTGTATCCTCTAACCTGAGACGGAGAAACGATATCCAATCTTTCTTCACCAGAATAAACGGGAACAGCTACTGTAAGATCCTTATTTCTTGTATTTTTAACAACTTCATCAGGATTTAATGGAGTAAGACCCAATTTCTTTATATGTCGATTATATGTGTCTATAGACTCTTTAAATGTCTTTTCATCCTCTTTTGAAGGAAAAAGAGGTTTCTGATTAAGCAGGAATTGGGCTCTATCATCATCATTCTGTATAGATGCCACCGCCATCGGACTGAAACTGCTTTTGTATGCACTTCTAAGCGCCAGATTATACGCAAATCCCCGCATCTTTATACACCTGATAATTAACCTACCTACAACTGAATAAATCTTTGATGTAAATCTTTATAAACGTTTTGCATTTGTTATTATAACGTGATTAATATATTTTATATTCGAATTTCTCTTATAACTTGATCAAAAGCTTCTAAATGAAGGGCATCCCCATTAGGGAAATGTTTTTCAGCAATGCTATTAATATATCTATTTTTTATTTCTGTAATAATATATTTAACGTTTCTTGAATTGAGACCACCATAAATTTGATGCCTTTCATTTATTATTTCTTTTAATTTAGTGGCCGATTTTATTCCGAAATCTCTAAACTCTTTTCGTTCATCAATAGGAAGTTCGTAGCGCCAACTAAATAAATGAGATGGAAATCCCACCTCTTTTTTCATGAAAATATCCCACGTACATGTAGGATGTGAATCTCTCATGTTATGAGGTTTCCTTTCTCCAAAAATCAATAATTCATGATCTTTTGGGTTCGCGGCAATGAAATTTCCCCCAATTTTTGTATTTAAACCACCAGTTGCTTCATATTTTGAATTGTTTTCATCATAAACAATAGCTTTAGAAAAATCAAAACCTAATACATCAGTAAAAGCATAGCCTCTTTCTTTTAATATTAGTCCTGAAGGTAATACATCAAACGTTTTGGTGACGTTCCTCCAGTCTCCAAAAGCACGTTTTGTATTTACCAATCCCAGGCCTGTTACGTCCTGACTTCTTAACTGATTTCCTATATTTTCATGGAAAATTTCTGTTAATTTCTTTTGCCTTTCTCTTTGTTCATTTTCCGTAGTATATGAAAAGGGAGAAGCTATTTCAACAATACTATTCTTACCACTCTCAGGATAATTTTGTTTTTCTCCTTTTACAATTCTATATGCACCTTCATTTTTACTTCCAACATGAAATATACCATTCTTATGATCATAGACAACAGCCCAAGCAAAATCTTCAACTCTTAGCTGGGGTTTATAATCAGCCAGCGCTGTATTAGTTCCGTAAGGTAAATCATTCTCTGAATTAATACTGCCATCAATTGGATCCAACAGTTTAACATATATTGGATTTTTAGAATACGAGTTTCCTTCTTCGGATAATATTATTATTGGTATATCATTCTCTGAATAAAAAGTTTGAAAAGATTGCTGAACTATCCTGTCTTTTGCTGTTTGAATATCACCCGTCTGATCTTTTACTATAATCTGATTGTCAGGAGAAGAAGATGAATCAATTCTGCTTGATGCATATTCTATTGCACCTAACAAATACCCTATTCTTCCTTGTTGTGAATGTTCTCTGAAAATTAATTTTGGAATACTATGCATATAATAATAGAATTACTAGTAACATTTAAATAATTAACACTTTTAAGTAGTTAATTTTATTGTAATTAGATAAAACTGAGTACAAAGAATAACATTTTTATTGAACAATATCAACTTTGAATTGGTGATGTTCATGAAAATCCAATGGCTAGGTCATGCTACTTTCAGGATTGAAACGAAAGGTAAGATGATTTACATAGATCCTTACATTCTGCCTAAAAATTCCCCTTTAGCGGATATTATTCTGATTACACACGACCATTTCGATCATCTAGATAAGAATAAGATAGGGGAAATAAGGCAGCCCAGAACTGTTTTTGTCGGGAACAAAAAGACAGCTGCTGCTTTCGGGGAACCGATGACAGTCCTTGATTTCTGGGAGGATGAGGATATAGACGGAATAAAAGTCACGGCGGTTCCCGGATATAATCCAAACAAAAGATTCCACCAGAAGGGAGACGTTTCCGGTTTCGTGGTCGAATCAGAGGGTAAAAGGGTTTACCATGCAGGAGATACCGATTTAATACCGGAGATGGAAAAACTGGAAAACATAGATGTTGCACTTCTCCCAATCGGGGGAACATATACAATGGATATGAAGGAAGCGGTTGAGGCCGCACTGATAATAAGGCCCAAGATTGTCATTCCCATGCATTACAACACTATAGGAGGAACCGAAGCCGATCCTGAAGAATTCAAAAAAATGCTTCAGGAAAGATCCAGCATTGAGATGGAAACAGCGCATGAGAATGGTATAGAAATCTGAAGCATTTTTATTTCTTAGTCTCTTCTTTTTCTAATCAAGTGATGACAATGATAGGATTAGTTGTAACAAAAGAACAATTGGAAAACCATAGCAGAATTAGCCATAATTACTTTAGACTTCCTAAAAAAGGAGAATATGATTCCAGAATAAAAGGCAGGAATCCTTTGGGGAAGCATGTTGTTTATGAGGATGCCTTCCTTTTCACAGATCCTGATATATTTCAATCCCGCACAACCGGATATTTCATTGATGAAACTACACCTGATTGCAATCTTGGATGTTACACATGTTTTAATGGTTCAGACAAAATCAGATTTGATCCTTTAAAGTTAAGATATGGAGATGTTACTTTCCATAAAAAATTGTCTGTGACAGTTAATAGGGGAACTTATCGTGGTTCATGTAAAATGAGGTGTATATCTGGAGGAGAACCTACTATCGATATGAAAAAACTCACTGAAATATCAAATGCCTTCACAGAAGATGAAAACAAAACCACGGTTGTAATCGCAACAAACACAACCGTTCTACCATTAGATAAAAATGAAATTGAATCGATATTTTCACAGTTCAATCCCAGAGTGGAATGGCAGTTCTCATATAACATTCCTCTTAGAAAGCAGTATGAAATGCATTTAGGAGAAAAGACTCAATTTTACCAGATACCTAATGCAGAAGATCCCCTTCTTGAAAAAATAAGGATTGTCAAAGAAGTTGCCGACAGTCTTGGCATAAATAACATGATAAGGTTGACACGAAGAAAAAATTTGGACGGGCGCTTGTTGGATTATGTAAGAAAAGAATTGGGCGGTCATGTATACCCATCGACCATTAACGGACCTCTCCATAAGAAGCATATGAGATGGACAGGCGATATGATGACAATATTACCTCCCAGACACGCTTCAATGTATATGACAGCTGATGGTCGGGCTTATCCCTCAATGCATTTTGTCGGAGATCCAAAAATGCAGCTTGGGTTCATCTGTGATGTTAATTAAAGGATTCTGTCAAATAATATTCATGAAAAAAACATTTTTCATCTTTCTCGTTTTATTTTTAGCTTTATTTGTTATCGACAATGTCTATGCTGAAGAAATCAATTCCAGAGCGGTTTCCTACATGGACATTACAGTAAAAAAGGGCGGCACTATAAACCTGAAACCCCAGACAGACAGCGCCTTTTCAAACCATATCAAAGTTTTTCTGAACATGCCCCAGATAAACGGGATGCAGACGAGGAAACTGCTTTCTGTTGTCGGTCCGGATGATTATGAAGAAACCGTTGATGCATGGGGAAACGATATCATCATGCTTAAATGGAATAAACCTGATGTCGGAAAAGACCTTTGCTATGAAGTGTCCTATAACGTACAGGTGGGAAGAATCAAACTTGTAGGGGAAAGGGAGAACGTTCCCGTAACCGATAACACGAGACCTGATGAAAAAATAATGGACATAGCTTACGGCCTGAAAAAAGATACGGACATGATGACTATTTTTGAAATAAGCAGATGGGTTTATGAGAATGTAAAATATGACCTTGCATACACGAAGATGTCAAAACCGGCTGAATGGGTATATGAAAACAGGAAGGGGACATGTGATGAATACTCTAACCTTGCAATCTCTCTTCTGAAAGCACTTGATTATAATGCATGGTACGCGGCGGGGTGGGCTTATTCGGGAAAAGAATGGGAGCCTCATGCATGGGTGAAGGTCTATCTCGATGACAAGGTCGTTGCGATAGATCCAACATGGCTTGAATACCCCATAGATTCAACGCATATGGAATTCACGACCATTCCCGATTCAAATAACACCGAATACGTTCAGAGTGAGGGCTCAGGCTACAAGATTGTATGGACGAAGAGTGAAGTGGAACTCGATATCAATGACTACAAGACGGAGAACGTTACTGAACTCCGTACAATGGTTCTGAATGATAAGATGAAAGGAAATTCCCATGGGGTAATATCGGCTTTTTTGGAGACAGACGAATGCTATCAGGGAAGCCTTGTTGCAACAAGCTGCATGAAGGAAGACGGTTCCGCGCTTTTGCAGTTTATAGACAGGGAAAAACCAATCAGTTTCTGCGGAAGTGAAAGTTACGATTTCTATTTTAGGACCCCGTCCACTGAATCAATGTTCGTGAAATATTCGTGTCCTGTAATCGTTTCCACTCCGGAAGGCACGAAGGACATGTTAACGATAGAGATAGAGGGAACCGCGAGACATCCCGAATTGTACCTGTCTCTGACGGACAGCGTTGTGGTCGGGGATAAGATCGAGGTTTTCGCGGAAAGTTCTTCCGGTAAGACATTCTATGCGAATTTCAATGATGTATCGCAATCAAAAGAAACATCCGACGGAAAAGCGGATTTCTTGTTTGATTCGCCTTCCCTCCCAGGAGAATATACTCTTATTGTCTTTTCGGATGACGGCGTTCTTGAAAAAAGGAATATAACAGTACTGAGCAACAGGATAATGGAAATTGAAAAAATCGAGATTCCCCTAGACATAGAGAAAGGAAAGAACATAACGATAAATGTGACGATTTCAGCAGAATCGACCGCGAACGGTGTTGTTCAGCTTAAATTTGGAAATATTGAAAGGGAACAGCAATTTTCAATATTGGGAAATTCCAGAAGAGAATACAGTTTCGCTGTGGCGCCCCAGAAGGCAGGAAATACAGATATCTCTGTCACGTTATTTTCTGATACATATCAGGACGGCTGGACCGGCTCAACGGTGGTGGGAAGCACCGAACATTTCGTATCGGAGGGAACAAAAGATATTTTAAGTATGATATTAGATTTCTTTATGCAGTTGGGAGAAATGATTGAAAATGCGCTGGGGTTATGATTATGGAAGTTTCACTGACGTTTTCCGGAAAGGAGCATGAAGTCCCTTTTGTTAAAGGTGATACAGTCTCCGACATTTTGAAGAAGGTGGAGATAAACCCTGAAACTGTCATTGTCAAGAGAAAAAATACGATAATCCCCGACGATGAAGAGATTAAAGACGGCGACTCTCTGTACGTCCTGAAAATAGTTTCAGGCGGGTAACTGTCTCGTTTCCAAATTTTATAAATCATGCACGCCATTCTTAAGAGTAAACAGAAGAGTGATTTTATGGTAGATATTGAAATCTGGACGGAGAAATACCGCCCGCAGAAACTTGATGAAGTCGTGGGCCAGAAACATGTCATTGAAAGACTAAAAGCATGGATCAAGAAGGGTTCGATACCCAACATGTTATTCGCGGGTCCCGCGGGTATAGGAAAAACCACTGTAGCACTTGCTCTTGCAAAGGAGCTTTTCGGGGAGAACTGGAAGGAGAACTTTCAGGAGACCAACGCATCTGATGAAAGGGGAATCAATGTGGTCCGCGGAAAGATAAAAGACTTTGCAAGGACATTGCCAATAGGACATAATTTTAAGATAGTTTTTCTGGACGAATCTGATGCCCTCACACCCGAGGCCCAGCAGGCACTCAGAAGAACGATGGAAAAATATTCAGGCGTCTGCAGATTCATCCTTTCATGCAATTATTCCAGCCACATAATTGAACCTATACAGTCAAGATGCGCCGTTTTCAGATTCAAGGCCCTTTCTGGGGACGATGTCAAAACATATATACAACGAATTGTGAAATCGGAAAACCTCAGGATCAACGAAGACGCATACAAGGCCCTTTACGAACTGACGGGAGGTGATCTCCGAACGGCTACGAATATGCTTCAGGCAACCAGCGCTGTCGGGGACGTGACCAAGGAAAGGCTTTACGAAACCGCCTCTCAGGCCCGTCCCGAAGACATAAAGGACATGCTTGAAACAGTCATGAAAGGGGACTTTCAGGCAGGCAGGAAGATGCTTTTTGATATGCTCATAAATCAGGGATTATCAGGTGAAGATATAATAAAGGGCATATACAAACAGATTTTTGCAATAGACATGCCTGAGGAAACGAGACTGAAACTCATAGAAAAGACAGGCGAATACGAGTTCAGGCTCAATCAGGGCGGAAGCCCCGAGATACAACTCGAAGCCCTGCTCGCACATTTCCTGAAAAAATAATTTCTTCTTATTTTTTATAATCTTCCTCTAAATAATCATATATATTTTTATTAGGAGGCCTCTCCATATGTTCGGTAAGAAAGAAAAAGAAAAGAAAGAACTTGAAGACGAGATAAAAGACGAAAGGATAGACCTTGCCGAATTTATCGAAAAATCAAGAGAAGACGCCAAGGAAAAACTTGATGAAGCCCTCTCAAAAGATAAAATGGAATTCTGCGCCAGATGCGGGAGGAAGGTGGATTCCCGCATGGAATGGGGCGGAAAATGCATTCAGGACGGCTGCACGAAACTGGTCTGCATAGACTGCTGGGAAACAGGAAAGAAAAAATGCAAGGAGCATACGGACTCGAAAATCGTTCCGATAAAAGAAGAACCAAGGAAAGAATCCAAAAAAGAAAAGCCCAAAGAAGCCGAGAAGGAAGAAAAGGACGAAGAATCAAGACCGGTTGAAAACATCGTCCAGAAAGCAGTGGGCATAACCAATGATGAGAATATTATAATGGGATATGCATCAGATTACAGGGCATTCGTCCGGGACAGGCTTGTGATATACAAGACTCTGGATTTTTCCCCGAATGGGTACTTTGAAAAGGGAAAATTCAGGTTCGAAGATGACGTCTTGTTCATCTACAAAAAGAGATTTATCTTCAAGAAAGGAATGCTGAGAATTCATATAATACCCTTTGCGCGTTATGAACCTCCGCTGGAAAACCACGTTGCAAGAGTCATAAATTCCGCAAAAAGAGGCACGTACAACATATTCATTTTTGTAACGGATACAGGAAGGATAACGAAGGATGTCCTTGATCTGATTAACCGCTTTGAGAGTATGTCGTCTTCAGTCTTCTTTTATGACGCGCAGAAGAGGAAGATTTACCGCTCAAGCGACGGCCTCGACCTTTTCTATTCTTCATGGTTCGATCCTGAGCAAAAACCGATGAAATTCGTGGATCTTGCAAAGATACCTTCGGAAATGACGGGCAATATAGCTGTCTTGCCCGTGAAAGGCTTTGCACGATACCTGAAAATGGACGATAAAAAAGCACTGAAAATCCTGAAGAATTGCAAATTTCTGAAGAGAATAAAAGGATCGGATTCATTCATGTTCAAGTTCTGATGTACACATTTAAAAATATCCGAATAATAATGTATGGTATCATGGGCAGGTAGCTCAGCTTGGTTAGAGCGCACGACTGATAATCGTGAGGTCATGGGTTCAAATGTTGAAAACAGTTCGCATGCACGAACGTGGAACTCAAATTGAAATGAAATTTGGGAAAATGCAACTGAATATCCCATCCCGCCCATATTTCCCATGTTTGATGAGCTTTTACATGCGAGTTAAACACATTGCACTTTAGTGCATATGTCCCGCCCATTAATATATTATCAATGTCTTTGGTCTCCCTAAAAAATTCCTATCAGTGATAGTACGGATATTTCCTTCTTTTGTCAAAACTGTAATATAATTACGTAACCATCCGGGCTCTACAGCAACTACAGACCCATTCATGCTCTTTCCATCCATCATTATCGTATAATCTATTCCTCCATCTCTTCCCAGTATGTTCTTGACTTTTAATTGACCACCACCACACGTACATATGGTTGATGAATCTGGAATACTGGAATTATCTATATGCACTTTTGTTTCATCAGTGATTTTTATGTCTGGCATTAAATCAGTGTATTTTCCTCTATTTAGTGAGACAGATTTTATATTTCTAGGAGATCCTGCCTCCCTTCTTCTTTTTCCATAAAGAGCGGCTATATCACCGTAAAAGAAGGAACAACCTTTCTGAATAAATACCGGAGTTCCGCTCTGAGCATAATCCCAGAGAGCTTGTCGGACATTATTTGTAGTCATAAAATCACATATTTTATTTGAGTATTATCTTTTAATTAAGGAATAAAAAACATATATGATTCCACACAGTTCAGACTATCTTATTTTCCTGGATTTTCTTGCATATCTTACAATAGAAAAACTGTTTTTCATCTTCTGAAATCTCTCCGCTTGCTAACTCTTTAGTCAGCTTTTCCATTAATTCCAGAACCTTTTCATCCTGTTCCAGAAGCTCAAATTTACTGCCTCTAAGGGATCTTTTATATTGGGAAATCGCAGGCTGGGTTAAATGAAGAATTTCCGCTATCTTGTTCTGTGAGAGTTTATAATCATCTATCATCTTTTTAGCTATCATGGCTTTTACTACAGGAAGAATATCGCTCGTAAATCTCTCACAGAACGGTTTCATAATAATGAATGAATTCAGAATTTTATAAACATAACGACGTTATATTACTCCTATTACAAGTTTATAAATATTCATGTTCCTTATATATCCTATCAAGGAACGGATCGGTAATTCGGATTTCCTGCATAGAATATGCAGGTGTCCAACAGTTTGCTTGTCCGTATCGGAGGTTTGATCGAATGGCCAGGATGTATTCAAGAAAGAGAGGAAAATCAAGTTCTCATAAGCCGATGAAAAAGGTCGCTCCGTGGGTGGAACTTTCTTCTAAAGAGATTCAGGCATTAGTCGTCAAATTCGCCAAAAAAGGTAATAAATCAGCTCAAATCGGCACTATTTTAAGGGATCAGTACGGCATACCTTCAGTAAAAATGTTTACCAAAAAGACGATATCGGAAATAATGAAGGAAAATAAAATATATCCTAAACTCCCTGAAGATCTTTTCAATATGCTTGAAAAGGCAGTAAATCTTCATGAGCACATGAGAAAGAACAAGAAGGATGCTACATCGAAGAGAGGTCTTGAACTCACGGAATCCAAGATAAGACGCCTTGCAAAGTTCTACACCGCAAGAGGCGTCTTGCCAAAAGACTGGAAATATGATTCGGAGAAGGCAAAGCTTCTTGTGAAGTAAGTTTCCTTTTCCTTTATTTTAATATTCAATTTATTTTCTTATCATGATATCCCGACTTTCATCTGAACAAATGAAGAGAATTGAAGAAATATACGATAAAATAGAAGATAATAAAAAGTTATGTTTACCTGAATGTTCGGATTGCTGCGTCAATGATATAGAACTCAATTACGTTGAATTCACTTACCTTGTAAACGGGATGAGTGAAAAGCAGCTGCGGGACTTATTCTCGAAGGCGGGGAAAAAGGAAAACCGCTGTGTCTTTCTTAATAAAGAGGGGAAATGTATCGCATATGGAAGACGTCCCTGGGTATGCAGGAATTTCCGCAGATTCCCGGAAACGGGGAAATGCGGCTCTGAACGTCTCAATAAAGGAGAAATCACGGACAATTTTCTCGCTGAGATGGATATAACAAAACTGAATAATGAGACAGCTCCTGAAGAATTCAGGAATATGAGGAAAACTATAAACAAATGGTATGAAATTCTAAACAAAAATAACAGGAGTTAAATTGTTGTAAATTTAATCCGGGTTTCATATCTCTTTTTCCTAAAACCAACCTTTTTCGTTTCTATAACCGCAATATGTCCATCGACATAAGATCCGGGAGTTATCATGGACATATTATCTGGATCTAAAATATGTTTTTCTTCACTTTTAACTGGATTAAGAACAGCTTCATTTGATAATTCAGGTGAATTTTCTATTGGCATGCTCCTTAATTTTTCTTTAGTTTTACCATTTCCTATAAAAAGGGCTATTTGAGGAACACTACTGTTTCCTCTGAGCATGATTTCGTATTGATTAGAGGAATTAATCATATACCAGAAATTCTGAATAACATGTGCAGTATTGTCGACATTATATGCAGTTC
>CAZKOV010000006.1:0-7521 GCA_964554465.1 uncultured archaeon | reverse complement strand
TTCACTTTTTCTTTTCCAGCATATCCCGTCAAAGGACCAAGATTTCTTCTAACATTTCCCGAAAATAAAAGAGTTTTATACATAAATTTATCACTTTATAATAATCACTAATTGGATTATAATTTTATAAATCTTGTTCAATGTTGTTAAATTAAAAATCAGATGTCCCTCTCAACCAGATATTCTCCTAACTTTTTGAGCTTTTTCTTGGCTTCCGAATCAGGAAGAAGCGGTTCTATCCTTTTCCACGAGTCCTTTACGATCTTTCTTGCAAACTCTTTTGCAAAATCAAGAGAATCGTATTTTTTAATGATATCTATAGCCTCCTTGATTAATTTCTGATCTTTCGTATGCATTTTCAGTATCTCTAAAAGACGTTTCTTGTCCTTTTCATTGGCATGTTTCAGCGTGTGGATTACTATTAGAGTCCTTTTACCCTCGTTTATATCGTCACCGATTTCCTTGCCCCATTTCTCTGTCGGGACGAGATTCATGATGTCATCCTGTATCTGGAAGGCGATTCCTATGCTTTCCGCGAATTCTGCGATCTTTTCTTCCGTTTCCTCGTCCTTTTCGGAGAATATCGCAGCAAAACGGGCCGCAACACGAAGCAAAACTCCGGTCTTGTTGGCGCACATCTGAAGATACTCCTCCTCTTTTATGATGTCCGCATCTGCAAGATTATTATGCCATGCGATGTCCATAGCCTGTCCGGTATGGATTATTATCATTTCCTTTGTCACGGCGTTGTATGCACGAAGCATGATCTCAGGAGGGAATTTATGACTGTTTTTAAGCAATGCGCCATAGGCAGCAAAATACATGAAATTTCCCGCGTTTATCGCGATATCCTCTCCGAATATTTTGTGTGTACAGGGCTTTCCTCTTCTGAGCTCGGAATCATCCTCGATATCATCTACCATCATACTTCCGTTATGAAGAAGTTCGACTAAAGCTGCAAAATCCTTCACATTCTCTGTGTCACCACCGAGAACTTCCGTAAGTAACAGGAACAGCGCGGGGCGTAATCTTTTTCCACCCCTCTCAAGATAGTCCCATACAGGTTCGGAAAGTGTTTTGTTAAGCGCATCCATACTGTATTTATATCTATGCTTTCCTGTAAGCCAGTCAATATATTGCTGGTCCATTTTCTTTGGAATGAACTTTTTCAATGCCGCTTCTATTTCATCCGATTTCTCTTTTACAAAACGCGTTGCTTCGTTATCGCTCATGACAAAACCACTCTTTGAGAAATTAGAACAATAATAAATATATAAACAATATAAGGGGCCTGATTTAAATAATATTTATATGGTACGCAGGGTTTCCACGGGCATAAAAGGGCTCGATACTCTTCTTGAAGGCGGTTTTATAAAAGGCTCCGCTGTACTTGTGACGGGAGGAGCGGGTACCGGAAAAACCATATTCGGACTTCAGTATCTCTGGGAAGGGCTTAAGAAAGGAGAACCGGGTGTATACATAACACTTGAAGAGGATGTTGAAGACATAAAAGAGGATGCAAGAAAGTTTGGCTGGGATTTTGCGGAATATGAAAAAAAAGGTTTATTCAGAATAGTCTATTTTGATCCCCTGCAGGTAAATGAAATGGGCATAAACGTGGTTGACGACATCGGGAAAATAGATGCCCAAAGGGTTGTCATTGATTCCGTCTCAATTGTAGGAATGATTCTTCCGAACCATATGCAAATAAGGAAAAAACTTATTTCTCTTATAAATTCTGTCAAGAACACCGGCGCAACTTCCGTATTAATTTCCGAGGTTCTGGACAGCGACGAGAAGGGTCTTTCCCGTTTTGGCGTTGAAGAGTTTGTTGTTGACGGCGTCGTTGTGTTGAGATACCTTAACATTGGCGGAGAAAATTTCGGATCGCTGGAAATAAGAAAGATGCGAAGGACAAAACACCACCACGGAACCTTTGATCTCATTATAAATGAGAAAGGAATAAAAATAGGCGAAACCAGCAGCAGTATAGAATTAAGGTGAATTCATTGTTTGGTCTTATTGCAAAAATGATTGCAACTGGCCAGATTGAATTCAAACAAGGAGAAATTGATCTTGCCGGTAATCCTGTTACAATGACACCGCTGGGGATTATCAAAGAAATAACCCTTAAGATGGACGAAGATATTGATTTCAGAAACCAGATTTATATGTACGGATGGAAGGCATCTTTCAAATTCATGTATAATACGACGATAAAATACAAACTTAAGACACCTCAGGACAGGTACACATGGGCCATGAACATCGTTTCCATGGCGGGTCTCGGTGATTTCAAAACCCTCGAATTTTTCCCCGGTAATTTTACGCATTTCAACGTTATTCATAACCCCCTTACGAAAATACTTTATCCCAGAAAATTCCCGATAGATCATTTTTTAAGGGGCATAAACGCGGGAGGAGGAGCAGTAGTACACGACAAAATAGTAAACTGTATAGAATTGAATTGTGCAGCTGTGAATGGCGGGGATAAATGCGAATTCCTGACGGGAACATCTGAACATATCCTTAAAGGTGAGAGAAAAGATATAACACAAAAACAATTCGGGGATATAGATAAAATAATAAAACTTGAACAGGAATTTCTCGATGAAAACAAGATAAAAAAGATAGCACCCGTATAATTTTTCATATCACTTAAATACGACCACTTTCAATTATTCATAAGACTTAATTCCAGGGAGAGATGTATGTTTTTATATAATGAGCACAGTTACAGACGACTTGTAGACGAGATTATAACGGATGATATGCCAGAGGTGGTAAGGAAGGCATTAATCCATAAATGCGAACAATTTGCAAAGGCGGAACATAAACCAATATCGATAACAGTTCTTGAAGCGTATTCACAAATGAGCAACAAAAAGAAATGGCAGGAAGAACTTGAAAGGGCGGCCGAATTTTCCCTTCTCTTTGAAATAGCGGTTCTTTCTATAGACGATCTGCTGGATAACAAGAACGAAAAGGAAGAAATTTACAGGGAGTTAATAAGCCTTGTCCACGGCTCTCTTCATGCCTTCTCATCCCTGATTAAGCATATGCACAAACCTTCAGTTGCCGCCGGTTTTGTGGTGGATATGCTCAAAGGAAGGTCCTTTGTCAGGGACATAATAGAAGATATGATTGCGAACATGAATGAACTTACCCTTACACCTTTAACAGACAATGAAATAAAGAACACGATGGATAAATACCTGAAAGAGGACAAAGAACAAAATATTATAAATAACATAATTCTGAGCGTAGACAGAGGCAAATTCCATTCACAACTGTATTCCGATATAATAGGAGATATGCTCAGACTTCCCGTAAGCAAAAAGAAATTGATAAAGGAGGCTATAGGCAATTTCAGGGCCGTAGAGATGCTTGTAAAGGATCTTGAAGACCAGAAGAAGGACAAAAAAAATGAAAGTCACACGGCAATCAGTTTTCTCTCCAATGCTTTAAATAAGGGTTTAATAGAAAGGGAAAAACATGATAAAATCATCGAAAGTGCATTTAAAAAAATCCTAAAAAGGGCAACGAATTCATACGAGAAAATAAAACCGAAGAAAGTCAGAGATTATCTCGAAAGAAGGACTGAAAACCTGAATGATGAGTATAACACGTTGATGACGATATCGAAGTCGTTGGGTTAGAAAAATCACGCATAACACGGTATCCCGTTTATTTCACACACCTGTTTTTTTAATCTCTTTTTTTGAAAGTAATCAAGTTTATTTTGTATTAAGATTAATTTGTTAGTGCAGTTTTGTGCCCTGTCCAGAGCAGCCTGTACTCCGCCATGACGTTGGGGATTTCTGTAACAATCTACTATTAATCTCTTATTCAGGGTTATTGAGGGAGCGTGTATTCCATACCAAAATAAATCCCCTATTGCTGTCCCATATCTTTCTGCCGCCGATTCAATATTATATCTCATTTTCCTGAACATATTTACTCATTGTTGCAAACATTTAAATACGTTTGATATCTCTTATGAGTAACAACTCATGAACCTCTGAATAATTGCATGGTTCCTCACTTCAGGATGGAATTGTACACCGTATATTGCCCTTTTTTTATGTTTAATGGCCTCTATGCATTTTTCTGATTCTGCGATTACATCAAAACTGTCAGGTTTCTCGATAGAATATTCATGAAGACTGTAGACTTCTATATCGTGAGGAATTATCCCGTTATTCCTTTTTACTTTTATTTCTTTCATTCCGATTTCTTCGGTTCTTTTTATCTTGGAACCGAATACCAATGCTATCGTATGAATTCCCGCGCATATCCCGAGGACGGGCTTTTCATATGTCTTAAGCCATTTGAACGCTTCTATATTTTCTGTTGTTGTTATATCCCCAAGAGGACTTCCCGACAGGATGACTCTTTTACATTTCTTCAGATCGTCAGCTGACACTTCCTTGAAATGTCTGACAAAACAGTTGTGATCGATCGTCTTTGAGATCGGGAGAACAAATTCATCCTTTGAAAGGGAATCCTTCTTTTCGCACATGTCTATTATGAGGGTATCACCTTTCATTACCCTTTCCTTAGACGGAGGTTGCTTTTGCCTTTCTTTCTTGACGAGTTCTGCGTCCTTCACATTGAACGTTCCTGCGTATCCGTCAAAAAGTTTCTCATGATCTTTTATCTTTATTTTTTTCCTGAAAAACGGGGCATCAAGTACTGTGGTTTCAAGTTCCCCGCCTTCTCCCGTAGGACTTACCTGATATCTTTCCTGAAGCAACTTGAGTTTTTTTAAGATGTCGTCATCAATAATACGTCCCATCCATTCTTTGGTCATGGGATATGCAAACACACCGGAGATTATCACGTGGAAACCTGCATTAACAATCTCTTTCACGAGTTCAAGCTGGTCTTTTTGCCATAGCGGATTGAAACAACGCAGGTTCAGTTCCAGACATATTTTCTGGATACGACTTGCTTGGTAAACTGATTCTACAGCGCCCGTGACAATTCCTTTGATTCCGTATTTTTTCTTTGCTTCTTTTATAGCTTCTTTTAAATCGGCAAGCTCCTCTTCCTTCTCACCTTTCGTTGTTTTTTGTATTAAGGGAATGCCGATTGCTTCGGATTGTATCTTAGTGAGACTGATGTTGGGGGTGTGGAACATATAGCTTTCTTCGTTCTCAGAAATAATCGATATCAGACAGGCAACTTCCTCTTTCTGAAGGGCTTTATATAGTGCATAACACGAATCCTTTCCTCCGGAAAACAATACTCCAAGTTTCATGGGTTATGATTGGAGAGAAGAGTTTATGAAATTTTGCAACAAATGATATTAAGCTTTTAATTTTTTTACTTGTTCTTTCACTATTTTTAAACAGTATGGACATATACCATGAGTAAAATTTCTATAATTCGAAAATTCTGACGGGAGAGGACTCTGAATCCATTCTCCGTTTATTCTATAAGAACCATCGCCGTTTTGTAGCAGAGGATTTTTATATATCTTACAATATGCACAAATCTCAACAAGGCTACCTTTTTTTAATTCTCCTAATAATCCTCTATGGCATCCAGACATATAAATCACTATATTATTTACTATATAATAGTAATTTATTATTTATATAGTTTTCTCAATAACACTAATTCTGATATATAAGAAATATATTTAATTACTCCTTCAACTAATACTAATGCATGAAAGGTCATATTCTGCTTTTCGTGGTGTTATGGATATTCTATATGATGCTTACAGGCTTCAATCCTGAAGAAATAATCATAGGGGCAGTGCTCGCACTGATTATCTCGTTTACTGTTCATTACAGCTTTACACACGGAGCGAGAACCGGATACGTAAAAGCTCTTCTGGGATTGATCGCATTCTTACCTTATTATGCCTTCGAGGAGATCAAAGCGCATCTGAAAGTCATTTACATGATAATGACAGGGAGAATTGACCCGGGTTTCGTGGAGGTCTCGCATCATCATAAGAATGAATGGGGCGTCACAGCGCTTGCGAACGTCATCACAATGACTCCGGGAACACTTACGGTTGAAGTTGAAGACAATAAACTTCTTATCCACTGTCTTAACAAACACACCAAGAAAAAGGATATATCCGGAGGGTTTGACCACTTCCTGAAAAAGGTATGGGATTGATATGTTTTATGAGGTCATAGGATTGATGATACTGGTCTCAGTCGCCATCTCACTGATAAGGTTTGCAAAAGGACCGACAGCCCCGGATAGAATGATAGCTGTTGATGCCGTCGCTTCACTTGTCATGATATTAATCATACTTCTTGCATTCATTTACAGGAACTTCATGCTCATTGACATCGCTGTATTATTCGCATTACTAAACTTCATAGGAACGCTGGCGGTGGCCAAGTATTTCCTTAAAGAAAGGATGTGGAAGGAATGAACGGAATCATAGCTATATTGATAGGAGCCATTATCACCATAATAGGCAGTGTCGGTCTTGTGAGATTCCCGGATGTGTTTACAAGATCGCATGCCCAGACTGTGATAAATGTTGGTGGAGTCTGCCTTATGCTTATCGGCTTTATGATGGAAATGATAACCGCAGCGGTAGCATGGAAATTCCTGATACTAATAATACTTGTTTTTATCACTTCACCTACAGCAACACATGCGATAACAAAAGCGGCTTACAAGAAAACGAAAATGCAAAACAAATAAACATATCTTTTTAAAATTCAGAAACTGAGGTAACAATATGTTCGGATTGCTGAAAAAACATTTTTCCAAGTCCATTAAAACGGTAACAGAGAAAGTTTTGGAAAAACAGATAAGTAACGAAGATATTGATAAGTTCTTTACAGGGATAGAAATAGACCTACTGCAGGACAATGTAGCGGTGGATGTCATTGATTTTCTTAAACAGAGAATGAAGGAGGAACTTGTTGAAAAACAAGTCGGAAGAAGAGGAGCAAAAGAAGAAATTAAGAATTTCTTCAAAGACATACTCATGGAAATAATAGATAAGAATCCAGTGGATATTGAAGATCTGATAAATTCAAAAAAACAACAAAGCGAGCCCGCATGCATAATATTTTTAGGATTCAACGGGTCTGGTAAGACCACCACCATTGCAAAAATAGCACATATATTAAAAGGAAAGGGTCATAATCCCGTTCTCGCTGCAGCAGATACCTTCAGGGCGGCGTCCATTGAGCAGCTTGAGCACCACGGGAACAAACTCGGTCTTACTGTAATAAAACATGAGTATGGCGCGGATCCCGCTGCTGTCGTGTTTGATGCAGTAAAACACGCAAAAACGAAAGGAAAGGATGTCGTTCTGGTCGATACGGCAGGAAGGATGCATAATGACAAGAATCTCATGGACGAACTCTCAAAAATAGTAAGGGTTAATAAACCCGATCTTAAGATTCTTGTGATAGATTCACTGACGGGAAACGATGTCGTAATTCAGGCAACGAATTATGACATAGCCGTTGATGGTGTGGATGGAATCGTACTTACAAAGACAGAAATAAACGAAAAAGGAGGCTCCCTGCT
>CAZKOV010000005.1:4966-25892 GCA_964554465.1 uncultured archaeon | reverse complement strand
TCGGGCGAGGATCACAAACACGTTCATTATTCAATAAAGAATCCTGCACTTTACGAAGGACAGAAGGTTCTTGTTGTCGGCGGCGGTGATTCTGCAGTTGAAGCCGCTATGGCGCTGTCGAATGCAGGTGCAGACGTTTGTATAGCACATAGAAGAGACCAGTTCAGGTGCACGGAAAAGAATACTGATTGCCTGAAAAATTCAAAGGTGAACATTCTTTACAACACTGAAGTGAAGGAAATAAAAACGAAAGGAACTGATATAGAGGCTGTAACTCTTCTAGATAATAAGAATAATAAAACAAAAGAAGAGAAATTTGATGATATCTTCTTTTTCGTGGGGTCTGTCCTGAATCTGGATTATCTTAAGAATCTTAATCTTAAAATGGAAGGAAACAAGATTGTAGTGGATGATAAGATGAACACATCCGTTGAGGGAGTCTTTGCGGCTGGTGACATAACAGGGCGTCTTCTTAGGATACCCGAGGCGGTTGGCGAAGGTCACATGGCTGTTTACACAGCATTCAAATACCTGCGGAATCCCTATTGGGCCTAGTAAAATATATAATAAGCAGCCTAAATACTATTTATGGATGTGTTTGAAGTAGATAAGGGTATTATCAGGAGGATGTATCCTAAAAGAACCGACTGGTGCCATAAAGGTGATTTTGGTAAAGTTCTCATTGTCGGGGGAAGTGAGAAATATACTGGAGCTCCCGCGCTAGCTGCAATGGCGGCACTCCGTGCGGGATCCGATCTTGTAATTATAGCATCTCCTGAAAGGGCCGCAAACGCGGAAGCGTCATTATCTCCGAACCTTATAACAATGCCTTTCCGTGGCTCTTTCCTTAAAGAGAACGATTTTAACGAAATAGTGAAACTCGTGGAGAAAGTTGACGCTGTCTTGATAGGTCCCGGTCTGGGGACCGAACCTGAAACAATGAAGCTTGTTGAGACTCTTGTAAAATCCATTAAAAAACCGTGTGTAATAGATGCGGATGGACTGAAAGCTATAAAAGGCAAGAAACTCGAAAAGAATTTTATAATCACACCCCACGAAGGTGAATATTATTACATTACAGGCGACAAGCCAGACATAGAGCCTAACAGGAGGCTTGCAGAAGTCCAGGCGTTTGCACAGAGAATGGGATGCACAGTCGTTCTGAAAGCTCATGTAGATGTAATATCGGACGGAAACAAGGTTGCGGTAAACGAGACAGGGACGCCTTACATGACTAAAGGCGGAACGGGTGACGTCCTTTCGGGGATAATAGTATCCCTTCTTGGGAGAAGAATCCCAACTTTTGATGCGGCTTGTGGCGGTGTTTTCATATCAGGAGCCGCAGGAGAAGTCGCATCCCGGAGAGAAGGTGAGGGATTATTAGCGACTGATGTTATAGATGCTATACCTTCCATAATTAACGTAAAAAAATAGGCCTCAACTATAGATTATGCCCAGAATCTTTTTTGTATCTGATAAATCTTCAAGAACATAATCAGGATTATATTCTTTGAGTTCTTCGGCTGAATCGAGACCGCTTGCAACTGCTACCGATATTATGCCCACACCTTTCGCGGCTTTTATATCTCTCGGTGTGTCACCAAAAGCTATTATTTTGCTCCCAGAAAATCCACCTTCTTCCGCTTTTTTAATAGCAGTTCTCAAGAGACAGTCCCTTTCAAAACATTCGCTTCCAAAACCGCCAAAATCAAAATAACTCTTTATCCCCAATTCCTCGAGTTTGAACATTGCAATATCTCTGATATTGCCTGTACCAACGGCAATGAATGCATCTCTTTTCCTTAATTCTTCCAGAAGATTTCTTACACCAGGGAGAAGAGGATGCTGAGTTTTCTTGAAATGTCTTTCATAATAATCTATAACAGCTTTCCTGCATTCTTCCAGTTTTGGGAAAATCTCATCTTCAGAAAATCCCTCTTTCTTGAGATTATAAGTAATTATATTGTTATCACACATGCCGTTGCATTCCTTTTCTGTAACCTCCGTATTGACACCAAAGACAGTTTTTAATGCATGCGTAAATGTCGGTATAGTGTGTTTCCTTTTATGAATAGTCAGAAGAGTTCCATCTATATCAAAGATAACAAGTGGACTTTCATCCGATTTCATATGCTCATAAATTAATCCTGTATATTTTTAAGTTTTGAATGAAAAACTGATTCATGGAGAAAAAAGAGCGTGCTTTTATCGGTGTAGATAATATAATAATCAACAACAAGGGAGAAATACTTCTTGCCAAAAGGTCCGATAGTGTAAAAACATATCCCGGGATGTGGAATCTGATTTCCGGTGACATAGAATGGGGAGAAACGGTGGAAGAGGCCCTGAAAAGGGAAGCGATGGAAGAAGTCGGTGTCGGAGTTGAAATCGTCCGGTTCACGGGAAGATATTATGACAGGAAGGGAAGACATCCGACGAAGACTGTCATATGCCTTCCGCATATATGCAGGATTGTATCAGGAGAGCCAAAGATAAACTCCCTGAGGGAAATTTCAGAAGTGAGATGGTTCAGACCGGAGGAAATCAGGAAACTTGACCTGGCTTATGACCATAAGCAGATGCTTATTGACGAGGGACTGGTATGAGACTGAAAGGCAAAGTTGCGATCATAACCGGCTCAAGCCGTGGAATCGGGAAGGCGACGGCCCTTCTTTTCGCGAAAGAGGGGGCAAAAGTTGTCATCAACTATAACAAATCTGAAAAAGAAGCAAAAGATATTGTATCAGAGATAAAAGCATTAGGAACGGATGTCATTTCAGTAAAATGTGACGTTTCAGATGAGAATGAAGTAAAATCAATGATTGATAAGACTATCGATGCTTTCGGAAGAATAGACATACTCGTTAATAATGCCGGGGTTTTCGATTACACAGATTCTATGAATTTCAATGATGAGGATTGGGAAAAAATGATAGGACCAAACATTAAAGGAACAATTTTCTGCATACAGAGAGTTTCGAAAATCATGCTTAAGCAAAAACGAGGAACTATCGTGAACATTTCATCGATTTCAGGCACAAATGATTGGGGACTTTGCTTGGAATATGAAATCTCCAAATCGGCTGTAAACGCCATAACGAAACATTATGCAATTAAACTTGCTCCCAATATCAGGGTGAATTGTATCGCTCCGGGAGGAACGGATACCGATATGGCAATGAAACACAGTAAAGAACGAAAAGAAGCGTATATTGAAAAAACTCCCCTTAAAAAAAGGGCCAGACCCGAAGAAATAGCCAATACCGTTCTGTTTTTGGCCTCGGACGAAGCAAGCTATATCACGGGCCAGATATTAACAGTTGACGGCGGATATACACTAAAATAAATATATAACTGATTTCTCTATATCTAACCATGAGCGATTTATTGGATTTAATAAGGTCCAGAAGAAGCATCCGTAAATACAAAGATAAGCGTGTGGAAAGGGAGAAAATACATAAAATCATGGAAGCTGCCCGGTGGGCGCCTTCCTCGCATAATTCACAGCCGTGGAAATTCTTTGTAATTGAAAACAAAGGCAAGGAAGAAGCTCTTGTCGAAGCCACTTATGGACAGGAATTCGTCAGCGAAGCACCAATAATTATTCTCGCATGTGGTGATAAGATGAAGAGTGAATACTGTTCCGATGACTGCTCGCTTGCTATAGAAAATCTTGTTCTTGAGGCATATTCTCTGGGTTTGGGAACGTGTATAATAGGGTATTTTGACAGGGAACTTGTTAAATCCATATTCAAACTGAAAAAAGATATGACAGTATATTATCTTATAACATTGGGATACCCCGATGAAAAGCCTAAAAGAGACAGAAAACCGCTTGAAGAAGTTTACGAATTTCTGGAAGATTAAAATGTGCGATGAATGTGGATGTGGTGAACCCGGTCACGAACATAAAGAAATAGAGATAAAAATAAACAAAGATATTTACAAGGAAAATGACAAAATTGCAGAGCATAACAAATCAAAATTTCTTGAAAAGGGAATACAGGCAATAAATGTAATGGGTTCTGTCGGTAGCGGCAAAACGACGTTAATCAAAGCCCTGTGCAGGAACCTTAAGGATAAATACAGGATAAAGGTCATTGCAGGAGACATAACGACAGATATTGATGCAAAAAGAATCTCGGAAGAAGGAATACCGGTTCATCAGATAAACACAGGAGGAATGTGCCATCTGGATGCAGAGCTTGTTCACAAGACGTTGCATGAAATAGGGACCGATGACACCGATATAATATTCATTGAAAACGTGGGGAACCTGATATGTCCTGCAAGTTTTTCTCTTGGAGAGACCAAGAAGATGGTTGTCATTTCCGTTACTGAAGGCCCTTATATGGTCGTAAAACACCCTGTAATGTTCAGGGATGCTGATATCGTCATCGTCAATAAAACAGACCTTGCAGATGCAATGGAAGTTGATCCCGGTAAGTTTGAAGAAGAAGTACATACCATGCAACCAAAAGCTAAAGTTTTGAAAACTTCCCTGAAAAATATGGAAAAAATTGAAGATATAATTAAAGCTCTTGATTTCTAATGATAGATATGGAAAAAAATAATTTTATTATGAAGCCTATAGGCATAGTAAAATCAAAATACAGAGAACCTTCTGAGTTACATTTTGCCTGCAAGGAAGGAAAACTAACGGAAACGATTTCAGAGATATTATTGAAAGACGAATTTGCGGAAGGTCTCCATAGAATCGACGAATTCTCCCATCTCTGGATTATTTATCTGCTGGACAAGGCGGCCAGGACAGAGATGAAAACATATCCAGGCCCTTCCTCAATAAAGGATCTCCCCAAGGCAGGAATCTTCGCAACGCGAAGCCAGTACAGGCCGAATAAGATAGCATTAAGGCTTGTCAGATTTATCAAAAAAACTGGAAATATAATCACCGTTGGTGGTCTGGATGCAATAAACGGAAGCAAAGTAATTGACATAAAACCTTACATTTCTCATTTCGACCTTCCGGAAAATTTCATAGAGCCGAAATGGTGTAAATGGAAGTGACCTTCATGAGAGAACTATACCATCCTGAAAAATATAAGGTGTTTTTAGGCAAGGGGGATGTAGGTTTATGTACCGCATGGAGCGATCCCGAGATTGTTTTTGGAAAGAACGGAATTTCCGATAAAGTCGC
Organism: uncultured archaeon; assembly: GCA_964554465.1. Lineage (GTDB taxonomy): Archaea > Aenigmatarchaeota > Aenigmatarchaeia > QMZP01 > QMZT01 > JAADIF01. The sequence continues at coordinate 20,734 of CAZKOV010000005.1, read as the reverse complement.
TATCCTCGGAAGCTTGTATTCTCCTGAAGGCGTAAACATAATTATAAGGAATCTCGGATTAAACCCTGATATTGATAGAATGTACTTATGGGAAGAATGCGCCCTTTCAAAGACAGAATTCGGAAAGCGGGGAACCGACGTTTTAAGAAAAGTGTGGAAAGGCGATTTCTCAGGCCTTCATAAGGAATTCGATGAGGACAGCCTCAGAAAAATAATCAGAAGAGTCGAATTGATTGAGATAAAGGAGAAGGAGATCGATAAGATATACGATCTTCTGACTTCATCCGGTATGAGAATACTTGGGGAAAAGATTGCATTTGAAGACCATAAGAGGGAACCGGGTGAAACTCTCCCTTCCGAGGTCGTTGGTTTTAGGGTCGGCGGGAAGAAAGTCGTGGACGCATGGATACGCGTGGTTGACAAGGTCGTCCGCTATGGAATACCGAAGAAGACCGAACATGGCGACATGCAAAAAGAGATAGTAGACATAACATGGGTCATTTCAGAAGAGGACACGGAAAATCCTTTCATACCATACTGGCATGAAAAGCTGCGGAAGATGATAGGTCTTGAGGAGGGCAGCCTGAAAGAATATCTTGGCACGTTCATGAATTCTGAGCTCCCTAAGGGCTCCGCATACACATACGGTTCCCGCTTATGGAATTTCGACCTTGGCCATACTGCCGAAGGAGTCAATCAAATAAAACAGATAATAGACCATCTCAGAACCTCCCATGAGACGAGAAGGGCCGTCGCATGTACATGGAACATAGGGAAGGATGCTGACAAGGAGACGTCGAATCCTCCATGCTTTGTGATGCTCCAGTTCGTGCAGACAGAAGGAAAAATTCATGCGGTCGCAGTGTTCAGGTCCCATGACATATTCAAAGCAGCAATCCCGAATGCGTTTGGCTTAAGGCGGCTTCAAGAACATGTTGCAAATGAAACCGGTTTTGAAATCGGAAACCTTGCAATTAATTCAATATCGGCTCATATTTATGAGTCCGACTGGGAAGAGGCAAGGAACCTTTTAAAATGCCAGATTTGGGAGAGACGGCCTTCCAAAAAGTATGATCCTGAAAAGGAAGGAGTGGACCCAAGAGGCCTTGTTAAAATTGAATTAAAGGACAACAAAATTCATGTAAAAATAACAGACATGAACGGAAACGATTTTTTTGACATTTCTTCAGATTCATCAGAGATCATCGCAAGAAAATTATCAAAGCTTGATCTTCTTTCGATGGGCGGTCACTGGATTGATATAGGAATGGAGCTTGCAAAAGCCGAAATGAGCCTAAAACTTGGAAAGAGGTATGAGCAGGATAAGGAAATAGAATACCTGCTAAGATAATTTAGATGGAAAAGATTATTATGCACGAGATATCGATGTCCGAAAAGGCATTATCTATAATGCTTGAAAAAGCGAAAAAAAACAAGATAAAAAAGATTAAAATAGCCTATCTCATAATAGGTTCACTCACTTTATTGAATCATGAACAGGTTAAATTCTGGCTGAAGGAACTCTCAAAAGGCACTATTGCTGAAGGGCTGGACGTGAAAATAAAAAAACAGGAGCCGGAGATTTCATGCAGAGAATGCAGATATACGGGGGAATTGAAGGTCAGAGAAAACGTCATTGACCATTTCTTTGTTCCTGTTTTTACATGCCCTGAATGCAAATCCGCCGAAATAGATATCAGAAAGGGTAATGAATTCGAAGTTGAGAAAATAACCGCCGCTAAATAATATATCCTGTCCGATCCAAATAATTATCATGAAAAAACATATAAACAAATTAAGAAAAAGCCCGATAAACAGGGACGAATTGATTGCAGATGTGATTTTCATCATCATATCTTTCATATCGTCTTTTGTTGTCGTTTTTTTATTTGACGTTCATCATAGCTTCTATGAATGGCCTTTTTTTCCGCTCAAATTCATCTTCAAAACCCCGGAACCTTATTATTATCTGACGCTTATAGGCACTATTGTACTTTTCGTTCTGATAAAACTCTTCATGTATGGCATACAGGAAGATGAAAAAGCGTTGGAAGAGCGCGAAAAACTTGAAAAATAGACAGTTTTACATTTAAATCATATCCCCAATTCAATTGCATGTTGATAGGTCTTGTTGGTGTACCGAATTCGGGGAAATCGACCTTTTTCAAAGCAACGACGCTTGCGGATATAGAAATTGCCAATTATCCCTTTACGACGATAGAACCTAATCAGGGAGTTGCCAATATTACTGCACCATGTCCTTGTAAAAAGTTAGGCATAAAATGTAATCCCCAAAACTCCGGATGCGTTGATGGTATAAGACATATTCCGGTTAAACTTCTGGATGTGGCAGGACTCGTGCCCGGTGCACATGAGGGCAAAGGTCTTGGAAACCAGTTTCTTGATGATTTAAGGCAAGCGGACGGTCTTATCCATATCCTTGATATTTCAGGTAAAACAGACGCGGAAGGAAAAGAAAATGAATGGGATCCTGCAAAAACCATCGGGATTCTCGAGAATGAAATAGATGAATGGATTCATGGGATCATACAGAAAAATTATGTGAAATCGAAAAGAATTTCCGAAATGGAGAAGAAACCTCTTGAGAGGATGCTTGCACAAAACCTTTCAGGTCTCGGGATAACGGAACCTGACATTAAGACAGCCGCGAAAGAACACAATCCAGAGGAAAGAGAATTTGCAACAGCAGTTCGAAAAATCTCAAAACCAATAATAATTGCAGCGAATAAGATTGACAAAGAGGGAGCAGAAGGAATTTATAAAAGAGTAAAAGAGGATTCTGAAAATATTTTCCCATGTTCCGCGGATTCCGAACTGGCATTGAGAGAAGCTGATAAAGTAAATCTGATAAAATATAAACTAGGTAAAGGCGATTTTGAAATTATTTCGGATGGTCTCAACGAAAAACAGAAACAGGCACTCGGATTCATAAAATCTAATGTTCTTAACAGATTTGGCAGTACAGGTGTTCAAAAAATTTTGAATGCAATGGTTTTTGAAAAATTGGATTATATAACAGTTTATCCTGTAGCTGACATCAACCATGCATCAGATAAAAAGGGAAATGTTTTACCTGATGTGTTTTTAGTTAAAAGAGGAACTACGTTAAAAGAACTTGCAGCCAAGGTACATACTGATATGGCAGATAAGTTTATTGGTGGTATGGATTACAACACGAAAAGAAAAATTGGAGCTGATTATGAAATAAAGGACGGGGATATAATAGAAATAATTTTTGGAAGATGATTTTTTCAATTTTTTCTTAAAATAAAAAATGTTTTATAAATCAATATACAGAGACGTTATTTTTTCCAATTGAAAAATTTTTCTATCAAATCACCATAGAAAATTTTATATACTAACTTTTAACAAATAATAATTAACAAGTGAAATGATTTGAGAAGGTGATTAATTTGGTGGCTAAGAAAAAACCAGTAAAGAAAAAGAAAGTTGTTAGAAAGAAAAAGCCTGTCAGGAAAAAGAAACCAGTTAAGAAGAAAGCTGCAAAAAAGAAGAAGAAAAAATAAAGCAGCCATTTTTTCATTTTTGTTTCTATTTGATTTTCTATTTTGAATAATATTAGTTCTCTTAATGAAGCGGGATTATACTCCGACAGCTTTCTTAAGTTCTTTGGTCTTGTCAATTTTTTCCCATGTGAAATCCGGATCATCCCTCCCGAAATGTCCGTACGCAGCTGTTTTTCTGTATATAGGGCGTTTCAGATTCAGATTTTCAATGATAGCCTTGGGTCTGAAATCGAAAACTTTTCTGACAGCTTCTGTTATTTTTTCTTCAGGTATTTTATTGGTTCCGAAACATTGTATGAAGATGCTTACGGGTTCAGCAACGCCAATTGCATATGCAACCTGAACTTCACACTTATCAGCAAGTCCGGCAGCAATGATGTTTTTTGCAACATATCTTGCCATATATGCACCGCTTCTATCCACCTTTGTTATACATTTACCGGAGAAAGCGCCGCCTCCATGAGCCCCGATTCCGCCATACGAGTCGACAATTATCTTTCTTCCAGTTAAACCCGTATCTGCCGGTGGTCCGCCCAAAACGAATCTTCCCGTTGAATTTATGTAAATTTTTGTTTTGTCGTCTACCATACCCCCCAGAACGGCATCAATGACATGTTTTCTTATATCTCCACGTAATTTTTCAAGAGATACGTCATCCGAGTGATGAGCAGCTATAACGACAGCCTCGATTCGTTTTGGTTTTGAATTCTCGTATTCTATTGTTACTTGGCTTTTCCCATCGGGTCTGAGGTATGGAAGAGTTCCGTTCTTTCTTACTTCCGTAAGTTTTCTGGTAAGTTTATGTGCAAGACTTATGGGAAGCGGAAGCATTTCAGGAGTTTCGTTGGTTGCATATCCGAACATCATTCCCTGATCTCCTGCTCCCTGTTCTAAATAGTCCCCCTTTCCTTCATCCACACCCTGAGCAATATCGGGACTTTGCTCATGGAGTGTTACGATAACACCCACATCGTCGGCACAGAATCCTATATCCTTTTCTTTGTAGCCTATCTCAGTCAGAATATCTCTTACCGTGCTTTGGACGTTCACATAAGCTTTTGTTCGTGCTTCCCCTCCAACAACAACAAGACCGGTTGTACAGAAACATTCTATACCCGCGTGTGTTTCTTTGTCCTGTCTTAACATCTCGTCATATATTCCGTCACTTATCTGATCACATATTTTGTCCGGGTGACCTTCCGTCACGCTTTCTGATGTGAAAAAATAATGTTTTCCTGTCATAAAACCACCTCTTAAACTTTTAATGATTGTTAAAAGTTTATCTTTCAAAAGTTTATATATCTTACTATATAAAAACTATATATAATTATAACTATCAGTTATTATTCGTGAATAAAATGATAATTACAGGGCAATACGTCAAACAGTTGAGAGAAAGAATGAGAATGTCTCAGCAGGAAGTTGCAAAACTTGCCGGTGTGTCGCAGGCCCATATAGCAAAAATTGAAAAAGGAAGTGTTGATCCCAGGCTTTCCACTATAAATAACATTTTAGCTGCTCTGGAAATGAAAGGAAGAAAAACAGAATGCGGAAATTACATGAAAAAACCCGAAATGATAGAGGATAACACACTTGTTAAAGATGCAATATCAATAATGAAAATAAAAAGTATATCCCAATTACCCGTGCTGAAAAAAGGAAAACTTGTAGGATCGATAAAAGAATCAACGATATTAGAAAAAACTCATCAAGGTTTCTATAATATAAGTGTTGGGGATATAATGGAAAAACCCTTCCCTGTATTGGATTATAAAGAAAATATAGAGACAGCAAAAACTCTTTTAGATTTTTCACAGGCAGTTCTAATTTCCAAGAAGGGAAACATAGCTGGTATAATAACAAAAACGGATTTGCTTTGAATTATCATTTATCATCATATTCCATAACAGAATCATCCAATGCAACGAGTTCTACTCCTGCTTCTTTGAAAAAACTTCTGGTAATCTTTCCTGCATGATATCTTTTCTTGCATACAACCTTTTTAATGCCGGCGTTGATAATCATTTTGGCACACGTCAGACATGGTTCCATCGTGCAGTATAAAGTCGCACCTTTTATTGCGACACCGTTTGCTGCCGCCTGAACAATTGCGTTCTGTTCCGCATGGGTTGTCCGGACACAATGATCTGAGATGCTACCATCCTCGTTTACATGTTTCATCATGAGATGACCTGATTCATCGCAGTGGGGAAGGCCCATAGGCGCTCCGACATAGCCCGTTGTCAGAATTCTCTTATCTTTTACTATTATGGCACCGCTCTTTCCCCGATCGCAGGTAGCTCTTGAAGCAACTGCATCAACGATCTGCATGAAATATTCATTCCATGTTGGCCTTGTCATAGTAAAGAAAATATAGAAGGGTGAGATTTAAATAAAATTAATTTTTCACCCGCATTTGCTATACCCACATGAAAGGCAGGTAGAACACCCTTCCGCATAATACAGTCTGGATTTGCAGACGGGGCATTTTTCTTCCGTTTCCTCTAATTTTGTTTCGTCCTTTTCATAAGCCGTTTTAATCAGACTCTTTGAAACTTTCTCCTGTTCCTTTTTCCCGTTGCCGATGTTCAGAACCTGGATAACTTTGCTTTTATCTCTGTATATGGTGATGCCCTTGCACCTGAGTTTATATGCCAGCATATAGGCCTTTTCAACATCATCTATGCTTGTTTCATTTCTAAGATTGATTGTCTTACTGACAGCATTATCTGTAAATTTCTGGAACGAAGCCTGCATTTTTATGTGCCATTCCAGATCTATGTCGTGAGAAGTTACAAACAAATCCTTGACATCTTTTGGAACTTCTTCTATATCTTGAACAGAACCTGTTTCTGCAACCTTTCTCATAAGTTCTTCGCTGAAAAATCCCCTTTCCTTTGCAATCTTTCCGAATAGGGGGTTTATTTCCATAAGTTCTTCTCCCCCCAGAACATTTTTCCTAAGGAACGCAACGGCGAACAGAGGCTCTATGCCGCTTGTAGCGTTGGCTATAACGCTTATAGTTCCCGTGGGAGCGATAGTGGTTATTGTTGCATTTCTTATTTTCCCGAAACCTCTTTTTTCCCATGCGCTTCCTATGAAATTCGGGAAGTTGCCCCGTTTTTCCGCAAGCGCTTTTGAAGCCTCTATACCGTTTTCTGATATGAATTTCATGACTTTTTCCGCAAGAATAATGGATTCCTTTGATGCATATGGAATTCCAAGGTGTATAAGCGCATCGGCCCATCCCATGACACCGAGACCGATCTTTCTGTTGGCCCGTGTCATGAATTCTATCTGTTTTATAGGATAGTTGTTTCCATCAATTACATTATCAAGGAAATGGACAGATTTAGTGACAAGCTCTTTAACTCTTTCCCAGTCAATCTCACATTTTTTATCAACAATTTTGATGCATTTTCCAAGATTTATGCTCCCGAGATTGCATGATTCGTAAGGTAAAAGAGGCTGCTCGCCACAGGGATTAGTAGATTCTATCTTCCCGATTAAAGGCGTTTGGTTATATCTGTTTATTTCATCCAGAAAAATCACTCCGGGGTCTCCGGTCTTCCATGCCTGATATATTATCATATCCCACAGCTGTTTGGCAGGAATTTTCTTTTCTAAGGTTCCTGTACGGAGGTTTATTAAATTGAAATCCTTCTTTTTTTCAACGGCCCGCATGAAATCGTCCGTGACCGCCACAGAAATATTGAAATTAGTAAGTATCGTGTTTTCACTATTCTTCGCGGAAAAGAATTCAAGTATATCAGGATGACTCACACTAAGAATACCCATATTGGCTCCGCGTCTTTTCCCGCCCTGTTTTATAACTTCTGTTGCTATATCAAAAACGCGCATAAACGATAAGGGACCGGAAGCCACGCCTTTTGTGCTTTTTACCATGTCGCCGCGGGGGCGAAGTTCAGAAAACGAAAAACCGGTTCCGCCCCCACTCTTGTGGATTATCGCCGTGTATTTGACAGCATCAAAAATACTAGTTATATTATCATGCACCGGCAAGACAAAACAAGCAGACAATTGTCCCAGATGAGTTCCCGCATTCATCAGGGTGGGACTGTTCGGGAGGAATTCAAACCGTGACATCATTTCATAGAAGTCGTTTTCTGTTTCCTGAACCTGTTCCCATTTGTGTTTTATCACTTCTATAAGTTCCTTGAAACTGACTTTCATATGTCTCTGCGCATTAAGCCGATTGTATGACCTGTAAAGCATTTTCAGGTTATGGATGTTGAGACCGACATCCGCTACCATATCTTCATTAAGGTCGTTTTCTGCAAATTCAGGTTTTATCGCCTGCTCCCTTTCTTTATCATAGACAAAATCATGATATAATATATCAACCAAAGCTATGTGCCTTGCGATTCTTCTGAAAAAGTGCATTGTCGATTCTATCACGGTCCCTTTGTCATCTTTCAAAAGATAACGGGATTTCAGAACCTTTATAGAGTTTATGGGGAGTTTCAGCTCATCTGTGACACCGAGAATGTATTTTGTCTCCCTTTTCTTTTTTTGCTGATTACGGTAGAGAATATAAGCCTTGGCTGTTTGTGCATGACCGTTTTCTATTAGAACCTTTTCCGTTATATCCTGTATCTGTTCCACGGTCGGCATCGTGTGACCGTTGAACTTATCGTTGAGAATGACAGCAGCTTTATCGGCAAGCGTCTTTGCCAACGCGAAATCCTCGCCCTCAACGGCCTGCGCTGCTTTAAATATTGCATTTGCAATTTTATTGACATCGAACTTGACGATTCTGCCGTTTCTTTTCTTAACAAATTTGACTTCTTTTTCCATCAACTCCCCCCTCTTTTAATCTGTTTCCGCTCAAATTATTCAAACAGGTTAATCACTTAACCGATGCAAATAAAACGGTATGTAGCGCTTAATATAGTCAATCATAAAACTATTCTATTCTTTGTATGAAATTTTATATGGTTAACTATAAACTTAGACGGATTCCCAAGTTCCATGCAGATTACAGTTTGCGTGTGCGATCAGTTTATCAAGCGGAGAAGGCTCGGAATCAAGTTCAAAAGTTGCATTAGGCGCATCTTCGCTATCCAATTCTTTTATTTCAAGGGATTCTCCATTCAAAAAAAGTTCAATATAAGTTATATAATGTTCCGGGTTCATGGGATGTTCAATACCACTTCCTACACTTACAATAATCTTTTTCGATATCCTTTCTATTGAAGGCGTGTGCTTCTTTTCAAAATCATTCATTAAATCGGGATTTCTGGGTTTGTTTATTTTCATTTTATAATATTCTCAATCCTTCTATATAAAAAATAAAAGTTCTATTTGACAAGAGATGCATACTCTGGGTTAATCAATAGCCAGTCTGCATCAACACCGATTATTTCGCCGTTATTAGCAACAACGGTTTTTTTGAGTTTTTCAACGGATCTCTTAAGTTCACCGATATCCTTTTCTTTCATGTTTTTTATTTTCAGAAATACAACATGACCATCTCTTATCGCTTTAAGGATTCTATCCGTATCCGCGAAATCTTCAAGATTTTCAATCGCGATGGACAGTTTCCCGGATGTGTTTTTTCCGTCCATTACGTTTACTTCAAAATATTCTTCTCCAACTTCATTCGTATCAATCTCTATTTCTCCGCTCTTTGAGAATATGTTTTTCAAACCCATACAACACCCCTCCGAAACCTAAATACTGAAAGCCTGTTAGTATCATCTGTCCTAAGACTTAATCTATTATTATAAATAAAGTTTAAATACATACACTGTGGGACCTGTGTAAAATATAAAAGCGGATACATACTCTTATCCAAATCCCATACCCATCAATGAGGGATTTACGAGCAGGATTATGCCAAGAAGTATCATTATCAGCCCGCCAATGAATTTGATGTATTGCATCTGTCTTTTACTTATCTGTTTTCCTTTGAAAGACCAACCGAAAATACCTATGATTATTGCCAATGGCACTACATATATTATATTGTAAAATACAAGATAAAGATAGTATAATAAAACGTTGTCAAGAACCTTTCCCGACAATATTGCTGTATATATTATCGGGAATCCTGCTGTGCACGGAAGTTCTACCAAGGAAGAGAAAGTAGCTAGAACTATTGATGATATAATTAAAACGGGAAGCGTTCCTTTCTTTATTATATGATCCATTTTCTCTATTCTGCTCATTAAAGGTTTTTTATGTTGTTCCTGTATCATCAACGTTACCCCTCTTCTAAAGAAGAGCAGCTCCTTTATGTTTATTATTCCAGCTACCAACGCTATTATAGCAATAGCGATCCTAAGAGGGTCAATGAATCCTATGTATTTGAACACATTGAGCCAGAAGACCATGAATATGAAATAAATTAGGAAAACCATGATCACAAAAATATATCCTACTATATATATCCTCTTCCTTGAATGGGATGCCGATGTGAGGAGTCCGAGAAGGAATGTCAGGACAAAAAGATTACAAGGATTGAATCCGTCAACGAGAGCGATAAATAATGTGAATACTGGAAGAGGAAGAAAGTATCCGGCTTCTTCAATAAATCCTTGAGGAACACTCTGAGCTGCTATGAAGAAAGCAATTATGAAAAGTACAGCCGCTAAAATCAAAAGGTAATCCTCCTGTCTGGTTGTCAGTATGAAACCTTTACTTTTCTCTTTAGAATCTTCCCTTTTTACGGGTATAATCTTTCTCGATATGACAATTATTACACCGATAATAACAAGAATCCACGATAACCATCCAATATCAAACTCTCCTTCATTTTCAACAGGTCCTTCAGTTCTTTCCCATTGTACTATCCAATCACCGATTTTTACAGCGTTTTTGAAATAAACTTCTGACTCTGAAATCTGAACAGGGAAGGGTTCTATTTCCTCATGAGGTATTCCGAGCAATTCAGAATATACATCTTTTGTTGTTATAAGCTTCTTTATCAAATCGTTATCTCCGCCTTTTGCGGATACAAGAACTCTGTCATCTGTCCATATGTTAACTTTTCCTTCAATGCTGGTGAAGTCCATATCCCCGAAATCTATCGAGGAGCCATCGGGCAGAGGACACTGATTAGAAGAAAATTGCTCTATGACAGAATTCGAATCCGTGACTTCTATACGACCTAAAGCCGTTTGCTCATTATTGAAAATCAGGAAAGGAACGCCGGGTCGTGTGTCGGTAATATAAGTATCAAAATATTGGTTTGCCGTGTATTGGTTTAATTCCTGATTATGGTAGATTTCATACTCTATTATAATAAGATTATCATATTGTGATGTGTATTCCGAGAGGAGAATCGGATCGGTATAAGCACAGTTAGGGCACCCTATGCCTGTAATGTAGACTCCGCATATTACATCTTCTTGGGCATTTGCACTGTAAATTGTTGTAAATATCAATGCAAGTAAAAGGGTCATAACCAATATTACAATGTTTTTCACTACCATAGTATTGGAATAAGCAGAAACTATATATATATTTTGGTTTCGTTTACTGAAACTCTACTTAAAAAATTAATAAATATAAGATTATCGATAATGTAGTTAAGTGAAAATATGGTCAATTTATACTTAATAGATTTAGATGGAACTCTTATAGCTTCAGAAGCTGTTCAGGCAATGGTTTTTAAAGAATCTTTCAAAAAGATTTTTAAAAATAATCCTCCTATGGAAGTACTTAAAGACTGTTCAGGGAAAACACTTTATCAATGTATAAAATGTTTATGTAAAAATCTGAATATAGAATGTGATGAATCCTTTATTCAGAAAATAGAAAAAATCAGGGAAAAAATTATTCTGAATATATTGAAAAAAGAAAAACCACCTATACTCCCTGGAGTTATTAAATTTTTAGAAGAGTTGAAGAGTAGAAATATACCATTTTCAATGATAACGGGTAATTCTGAAGTCACTGGAACCGCTCTTATAGAAAAGACGGGGCTGATGTCTTATTTCCCGGTACAAATATTTGCCGAAGGTAGAGACGGAAGGGAAGATCTTATAAAGAAAGCAATTCTTGTTGTGAAGGAGAGAGGTTATCATATTGACAATATAATAGTCATTGGGGATTCCATCGAAGACGTTGAAGCAGGAAATGAGATGGGAGGGTTCACTATTGGTGTTGCAACGGGACTTTACAGCAAGGAAGAACTTAAAAGTGCTGGTGCGGATCTTACAATGGAAACACTGGAAGAATATGAAACGATATTTCAGGCAGTTGAATGATTACGTTTTCTGAAACAAAGAGATATATATAGTTACTGTTTATATCAAATAAAGGTAGTAAATATGTTAAATTTCAAAAAAATAAGAAAAGATTTCCCCATACTTGAAAGAGAAGTTAACGGAAAGAAGCTGATATATCTTGACAATACTGCCACCTCTCAGAAACCTATACAAGTAATAGATGCTATATCAGAATACTACAAGAACACCAATGCCAACATACATAGAGGCGTTCATACCCTTTCTCAGGAAGCAAGTGAAATGTACGACGGAGGGAGAGAGAACATAGCAAAATTCATAAACTGCGATCCGACCGAGCTTATTTTCACAAGAAACGCAACAGAATCCTTGAATCTGATTGCGTATGCATGGGGAATGAACAATCTCAGAAAAGATGATGAGATTATAATCACAAAAATGGAGCATCATTCCAACATGGTTCCCTGGCATCTTATCGCTAAGAAAACGGGGGCAAAGATAAAGGCAATAGATTTCGGGGATGATTTTTCTGTCTCGATTAAATCGTTTCAGGAACTTCTCAACCGGAAAACCAGAATTGTGGCAATAGGTCACGTTTCCAATGTCCTTGGGACAATCAATGATGTTAATCACATATGTAAACTGGCTAAGGAAAACGGCAGTTTGACCGTCGTTGACGGGGCTCAATCAGCCCCGCATATACCCGTTGATGTGAAGAAGATAGATTGCGATTTCTTTGCATTCTCAGCTCATAAAATGATAGGACCAACCGGTGTCGGCGGTCTTTACGGCAAGTCAGAAGTTCTTGAAAATCTAGACCCGTTCTTTGGCGGAGGCGGGATGATAAAGGACGTCTGGATAGATGATTCCACTTACAGCAAGCCACCAGAAAAGTTTGAAGCCGGTACTCCTGACATATCAGGAGCGGTGGGATTTTCAGCCGCAGTCGACTATCTAAAGAAAGTGGGAATGGATAATATCGAAAAATATGAGATCGAGATAAACAAGTTGGTTATTGAAAAGATAACAAATCTGGATAACGTCACACTTTATGGTCCCAGAAATCCTGAAAAGAGAGGAGCTATATTCTCTTTCGATATTAAGGATATGAATCCCCATGATATAGCAATGCTTTTTGATCAGGAAGGGATAGCAGTAAGAAGCGGCCAGCACTGCGCTAACGCCCTGATGAGAGAACTTGGCATAGGCGGAACAGTGAGGGCAAGCCCCTATTTCTACAACACGAAAGAAGAAGTGAAGAAATTTTTGGAATTACTTGAAGATATTAGTTCAAACACCCGTCGATAATCTGCTTTTTATTCCGACAACAAAGTAAGCGCCGATTAAGATGATAGCAGATCCCACCAGCTGAAGTATAGGCAACGGCTCCCCAAGCCAAGACATTCCCGCTATTAATGATATTACCGGTGCTAACAGCAACAGTATTGATGCTTTGGAGACGTTGATTAACTTTATGCTCCAGTACCAGAAGAATACATAACAGAACAGTACTCCTGACGAAATTAAGATGTTGTTCCATTGAGCGGTTGTTAAGCTTAACAACAAGTCGAATTTACCCAGAAGGACAACACCTCCGAAAAGTATTAAACCACCAATGAACATCCTTGAAAACGTCACGATGAAGTTGCTTTCCCCTTCAATCATGGCTTTTCTCGCTATGGTGTTCTCAAGTGCCCATAAGATTGTTGCCCCGATAATAAGGAAGTCACCAAATTGCGGGTTGGACCAGAACATTGCAGGTTCAATCTGTGCTGTAAATATCATTACGGTTCCCGCAAGCATTGCAAGAAGCGTATATAACTGCTTTCTTGGTATTTTCTCTTTCAGGAAAATAAATGCAAACAGAGCAACGTAAATCGGAAGTGTCTTATGCAGGAATGCTCCTCTGCCGCTTGTCGTCAGTTGTAACCCACTGAAGAACATTGCAAACGCAAGCGATCCACCGATTATTGCTATTCCCAGAAGATATTTCCAGGATACTTTCTTAAAAGGTTTCTTTGCCCTGTTTCTTTGCACTAAAGACAATACTAAAAAGACTATACCTATGATAAGACCTCTTATAGCAGTGAAAAGAAGAGGATCGAGGTCAACAACAAAAATTTTGTTCAACGGAATTGAAATACCACTGACGATTGCAGTCAGCAACGCAAGCAGCGTTCCAAAATATTCCTTATTCATAGTTTCACTCTGTTATACTTTTTCTGTAACCGCTCTTTAAATTCGTTAATCATCGAATCTGCTTCCGGACGTGGGATTTTCTCGGCTATCTGCGAATAATGCATGCTTACCCAATCCCCCGTTTTCAGTTTATCCGTGAAATCTGTTTTCGCGACAATCCTGCCCAATGGTGTATTTACAAGAATGCCTTTGTTGTTCTCGTTTATAACTCTTCCGGGATATACCCTGCATCTTTCAGGAACAACGTCTGGTTTTATCTGCATTCTCCACTGGATTGCCTTTTCATGCTCATGAAGAAAGTATTTCCTGATAACTTCCTCATCAATGGAATCTTTCCCCATCTTGGTTCCGAGGATTGTGCACATTCTTGTCGCGACTTTGAATATGTTTTCTATATCATAGTTCAGTTCTTTTTGGTCAATCACGGAATCTTTCAGTTTGTTGAGAAGTCTTTCTTTAAGTTCCCCTCTATCCACCAAAACTTCACCGCATGGAATTGCATACTTCAGAAATAATTCTTTATTCTGGATAGGTAGCGTTTTGAACATTCATTCACCTTTTAAAACTTTCCTAGCATCTTTTTCTGATAATTTTTCAATGACTATATCATTGAAAACATAAACATAATCGTTTTTCCGGACAGGAAGAAATCTCGCATCTGCTTTTCTTTTAACTTCTCCGAAATCGATTAATGCGTCATCCCCATTAACTTCCGACACTCTCCCCAGCAAAGCCATGCACATAATTATCTTAGTTTATTATTAGAATTATCAATATTAATTAAACAGTCAAAGCTTACAATATTTACACTCGGTTTTTTCGCATTCTTTATTTTTGAATTTCCATTTTAAGGCCCATTTCTTCATTTCCTGAATAATTTCTATAATACCCTCACCTGCTTTTGTAAGGGAGTATTCAGATTTTACAGGAACTATTGAAGCGTCTATTCTTTTATCTATCAAACCTTCGTCTATGAGTTCCTTGAGCCTTTCGGAAAGTATCTTGGGAGTTATGTTCATCAGACCATTTTTCAGGCTTGTGTACCTCTTCCATTTCCTGTTGCCTTTATATAATTCCAGAAGTATGGGTATGGTCCATCTTTTTCCCAATATATTAGAAGCCCTGAATACCGGGCAATTCTCTTTCATACCACTTAATTGATACTAATGTTTTTATATATTTGGTATCTTTTTTATATTATAGGCTGTTTTAATATCTTATGCTAAAATCGTCGTAAATTTTATTTTCATCAGATTCTACTATTTTTATATCCTTTACATGGGATGAGGAAGGTCCGTGCCTGCATAATTCAATCATCCGCTGTATGTTGTTCTCATCTCCCTGAAAAACCGCTTCCACTTTACCATCTTCTGTGTTTCTAATCCAGCCCTTTATTCCGAGTTCTTTTGCGTTCCTGTTTGTAAAATAACGAAAACCAACATCCTGCACGCTACCTGTCACCCACACATGAACAGTTTTCAAGTGAAACCGCCTGTAAAAATCTTATAAGATTAATTTTCATAATGGTTATAATATAAATTTACAAGCGGCAAGGTGGACTTATGGCAGAATTTGTGGATTTTAAGAAAATCGAACAGAAATGGCAGAAAAAATGGAAAGAAGGGAAGGTCTTCGAAGTAGAAGCAGACCTGAATAAGAAGAAGTATTACATTACGACTCCTTATCCGTACATGAATGGCCTCCTCCACCTTGGTCACTTCTTCACTTATATAGCCCCTGAAGTTACTTCCAGATTCAAGAGAATGCAGGGATTTGACGCACTATGGATACCGGGCTGCGACCATGCG
>CAZKOV010000005.1:0-4956 GCA_964554465.1 uncultured archaeon | reverse complement strand
TTCCACTGTACGGGAAGCCCGATAGTGACCGCCGCGAAGAAGGTCGAAGAAGGGGACGAAAAGCAGATATCGAGCCTTAAGCAGATGGAAATCCCTGATAACGAAATGCAGAAATTTGCAAAACCCGAATACTGGGTCGAATATTTCCCCAGACAGGCTTTAAAAGATTTGGAAGCCATGGGCTTCTCGGTTGATCCGCGGTATACTTTTATCACTACATCCCTTAATCCACCTTATAGTAAGATGATAGAATGGCAGTTCAGGAAGCTGAAAGAAAAGGGTTATGTGAAGAAGGGAAAGCATCCCGTTGTATGGTGCACAAAATGCAACAGCCCCGTGGGGGACCACGCAAGAGCCGAAGGTGAGGGTGAAACGCCCCAGAAATTCCTTCTTGTAAAGCACAGACTTGATGACGGCCGTTACATAGTCAGTGCGACGCTCAGGCCCGATACGATTCTTGGTATAACGAATCTTTATGTGAATCCGGATGGAGAATATCATGAAATAGAGATAGAAACGAAACATGGGAAAGAGGTTTGGATACTAGGAGAAACGGCCGTCAAAAAACTTGATGAGCAGGACTGGAATTTTGAAAAGAAGGGCATTGTCAAAGGAAGTGAACTGATAGGTAAAGAAGTAACAGAATTCCATGATTACAAATCTATCGTATTACCAGCCACGTTCCTTGATCCCAAATTCGGGACAGGCCTCGTACATTCCGTTCCGTCAGATTCGGCGGATGATCTTATAGCCTTATGGGACCTCCAGAAGGATGAAGATACATGCAAGAAATACGGCATTGATATTGCAAAGATTAAAGCGCTTAAGCCCATAGAAGTTCTTGAAACAGGAGATCTTGGAGGTGTTCCGGCAGAACATTTCCTGAAAAAATATAATGTCAAGAACCAGAACGAAAGAGAAAAATTGGAAAAAATAAAACAGGAACTTTACAAGCTGAGCTTCTATTCCGCAAAATTCGGCAAAATCTATGAAGGAGTGTTCAAGAAAAATGTCGTAGGAAAACCGGTTCAGGAAATGAAAGATTATGTGTGGGACGAAGTCGTAAAACAAGGATGGGGAGAAAATTATTATGAACTCACAGGCAAAGTTGTCTGCCGGTGCGGAACTGAATCAATTGTAAAGATAGTTTCAGACCAGTGGTTCATCGAATATAATGACATCCAATGGAAGAAAGAAGCGCATAAATGTCTGGATAAAATGACATTATATCCTGAAAAAGTGAGGACGCAATTCGATTATGTCGTCGACTGGCTGGATCACTGGGCATGTACAAGAGAGTTCGGCCTGGGGACCAGACTTCCGTGGGCCCAGGAATGGAAGATAGAATCCCTGAGCGACTCGACAATCCAGATGGCTTATTGCGCAATTTCAAAATATTTGGAACATCCAGATGAATATGGGTTTTCCGTAGATAAGTTAAATGACGCCTTTTTTGATTATGTATTCTTAAACAGCGGAGGCGCTGAAACAGTATCAAAAGAAACGGGAATACCCGTTGGAATGATTGAGAAAATGAAGAAAGATTTTGAACATTTCTATCCTTTCGATTTCAGGAATTCGGCGAAAGACCTTATACAGAATCATCTGACGTTCTGCATATTCAACCACGTGGGGATTTTCCCGGAAAAACACTGGCCAAAAGCATACGTCATAAACGGAAGGGTAATGGTAAATAACGAAAAGATGTCAAAGTCAAAAGGCAACTTCTTCACGATGAGGGAACTGTACAAGAAACACAGTGCTGACCTCATCAGGATTGCCGCCGCAAATGCGGGCGAAGGAATAGATGACGCGAACTTCGACATGACATTTATTGACACTGGCGCCAAGAGGTTAGGAGACTTCGTGAATTTTGTAAAAGAAAACCACGGCAAAGGAAGGGAAGATAAGAAACCGATAGACGGATGGTTTGAATCCATGCTGAATAAGCAGATAAAAGAAACCACTCAAAACCTCGAGAACATGATGTTCAAATCCGCCGTAAGGAACGGATTCACTGAAACGGGAAGAATGCTCAGATGGTACCAGAGAAGGACGGGCGGAAAACTGAACAAGGCACTGACAGAAAAATACATAGAAACGCAGATAAAGATGCTTGCACCGATGACGCCCCACATCGCGGAAGAAATGTGGGAGATGATAGGGAAGGACGCTTTCGTATCCAACGCGGAATGGCCTTCATACGAAGAGGAAAAGATAGACCCCGACGCGGACAAGGGCGAAAAGCTCGTTGAGGATGTAATGGGGGACATACAGACAGTCCTTCGTCTCGCCAAGATTGAGAAACCGAAGAAACTGACGATATTCGTTTCAAGCCCGTGGAAGTATGAAATGTACAGGGAACTTGAAAAGATTCTTTCAGATACAAGGGACTTCAAGGAAGTAATGAACAAAATAATGTCGGGAAAACTCAAGGTCCGTGGAAAAGAGATAACGAAAATGCTTCCGAAATTCCTCAAGACAGGGAACGTTCCGGACGTCATGGAAATGGAAAAGGAACTGGAGACGCTTAAAGGGGCGGCGGAATTCTTAGGAGAAGAATACGGCTGTAAGATAGAAATCCTGAAAGCAGACGAAACAGATAACCAAAGAGCAATGAAGGCAATGCCCGGAAAGCCGGGGATTATTGCTGAGTGACCATTATGGTTGAAATAAGAAAAGCCCGCCTTAAAGACATTCCCGAAATCATGAAAATGTGGAAAGTCTTCATGCAGGAGCATGACATGATGGTTACTTCTAAAAATCCATCTCTTAAGCCATATCATGCGATGCGTTCCGAAGCGGCGGCGAATTTTGAGAAGTATGCAAAAAGATGCATCCATTCAAAGAGTGCTGTGATATTCCTTGCAGAAAAGGACGATGAAATCATCGGATACTGCCTGTGCATAATAAAGAAGAACATACCCGTATTCAAAATCGAGAAGTTAGGGCATATCGGAGATTTGTACGTAAAGAAGGAACACAGGAAACTCGGCATAAGTTCAATGTTCAGGAAAGAAGCTTTGTCATGGTTCAAAACCAAAGGAATTAAACATGCTTCCATAATGGTAAGTCCTGAGAACACAAAAGCGCATAGAATATACAAGAAATGGGGTTTTACTGATTTTCATATCGAGATGAGAAAGAAATTATAATAAGAGGTTTCAAGATAGTTTAATTATGCAAAAAGAACTAAAGATTCTTCTCATATCATCAAATCTGTTCCTGCTTGCGGGAGGATTGTTCGGACCCATTTATGCCGTCTTTGTCGAGCAGATAGGAGGAGACCTCCTGACGGCAGGCGGAGCATACGGAGCCTTTTCCATTTCCGCCGGCATCCTCATATTCTTCATAAGCAGATGGGAAGACCATGTAAGGCATCAGGAAAAGCTTGTCGTTCTGGGTTTTCTGATGAACTGCATAGGTTTTGCGGGATATCTTTTTATCAGAAATCCTATCGATTTATTCATTGTCCAGATTGTTTTCGGTATTGGTGAGGCAGTGAATACGCCTGCCTTCGATGGATTGTATTCAAAACATCTTGACAGAGGGAGATTTGTCTCCGAATGGGGTCTCTGGGAATCCATGTACCGCGTTATAACGGCCATTGCAGCAGCCCTTGGCGGATTGCTGGCGATGCTCTACGGGTTCAGACTGCTCTTTACGGTAATGCTGATAATATCAATAGCGGGGCTGCTGATTTCTGTAATGCTTGTCTATCCCAGAAAAAGGAGGTTTTTCAATCCATTCTAAATATTTTCAACAACAAAGTCAACTGCAAGTCTGATCATTTTTTCGAAATGCTTCTTTTCAGAGAATCCGTGGTCACATCCTTCAATTGATTCCAGTCTGCAGTTCTTTATTATTCTGGAAGTTTTTACACTCTGTTCATAAGGAACCATCTCATCTTCTGTTCCGTGGATTATCAATGTCGGAGCATTTATCCTGTCTGCAACGTCATAAACGATATTGTTTTTTGCGTCTTCGAAGAACCGGTATCTTAAAGGCTTTCCCTCGACCTGAGCATATCCTGTTTCTTTCCAGTTTTTGATCCCTTCCTCTGAAAATTTCAGGATATGTTTTTTCACGTAATCCGAAACAGGGCAGACCAGAACAAGAACTTTCAGGTCGTCCGTTTTTGAAGATGCTATCGCGGATGATATTCCGCCGAAACTTACGCCGATCAGCCCTATTCTGGAAAAGTCTTTTGATTTCAGCAAGCCGATCGCTTTCAGCACGTCATTGGACCCTTCGGATATGGTAATGTCTTCAAAATTTCCCTCGCTGTCCCCTCTTCCAGAGAAATCAAATCTGAAAGTTGCAATGTTTCTTTTTTCAAATTCTTCCGCGAATCTGAGATATTTTGGCCTGTTCTTATGTGATCCGTAACCGTGAGCCAGTATGATAACCTTATCAGCAGTTTCCGGGGGTTTATTCATGATTCCGGATAACACGATTCCGTTTCCGTTGTCGAAAAATAACTTATGTTCCATGAAAGATTATATCTTCTTTGAGTTTTTAATCATTGTATGTGTATCCCTGATAAGAGCCTTAATATCTTCAAGGTCTTTCTGCATGTCTGCTATCTCTCTTTCAGCTTTCCTGTTTACCTGGTAATCATACTTTGCCTGTATCCTGTCTCGCTGTGTCACCCTGTTCTGGCTCATGAGAATTATAGGTGCCTGAAGAGCCGCAAGGCAGGATAAAAAGAAATTAAGAAGTATGAACGGATAAGGATCCCAATGTGTTAAGTAAGCGTATGTATTAAGACACATCCAGATAGCTATGAAAACCAGTATTAGGATAATGAAAGTCCAGCTTCCGGCCCATTCCGTCAGTCTGTCCGCAGCCCTTTCCCCTATGTTAGGTTTTCTTTTAAAAACAGGATGTTTGTCTTCATTTTTATCCTTTAGTCCAATCATATTAGAAAATTATTTAGGCTCTCTTATAAAGATA
>CAZKOV010000004.1:8783-26776 GCA_964554465.1 uncultured archaeon | reverse complement strand
AATGTTCTTCTTGGTAGTTTTCTCCTATATTACCATCGGACGGTTTTCCTATCTCTTCAAAATTATCCTTGAAAAATATTTCAACGGGTGACTTACCGTTGTTCTTTTCTACAGCCTTCATCTCAAGGTAGCATTTGGATTTATCCTTGCAGAAGAGGTATATATCAATTTTATGGTATCCTGCCGGTATGTGCATAGACTCCGAAGGTGTCGCCCAGTTCGTATCTGCACACGCTGCATCCGTTGAACAGCCTGTGCTGAATCCTTTACTGCTACAATCCCCATCAACGCAAACCCTCACCCCGTAGTTTACTATTACTGCAAATTCAAGGTCTATATCCTCTCCTGATTTTACATATGTTTCGAAATGGTAGCTTGTATCGTTTACAATCTCAGTTACGTATGGAGGAGAATTTAAAAAAAGGAATCCTCCGTTTCCAACATTCATTACCTTATAATCAGGAAGTTCTTCGGGCTTCATTTCAGCTGTTATCGTCACCTCCCCCGCATTAGCACACTTCTCTGATTTTATGGCGGTTGCCGCTTCCACAAGGAAGTCTGCAGGTCCAGAACAATAATTTTCAAGTCTTTTATAATCATATGTTTTTACGCCTTGACGACGGCTCACTTTCCAAAACTCCTCTTGATAAGAAGTGTCAATAACCTCCGAGTTGATAACATCCCAGATTTGATTGAAGGAGGAATAATGTGATTCTGATATTTCAACCTGCATATGAGATTTGTCACTGCCCGTATTTCTGTTTTTTACCTCAAATATGAGTTTATAAGGTATTCCCGGAAGGAAAGTATAGTCAAAATTGAAATTCGAACCCTGGTCTTTAAATCCGGTGTCAACAAGCGGGGTTTCGCCACCAGAATAATAAACTGCCGCCCTTCCATAATCGTCAACTGAGCCACCGTAACCAGGGGCATCATAACCTCTTATATAAAATTTGACACTTTCACCGTTAAGAGAAAGGACGTGAACTTCGCAACTCCTTATTTCGTTCTTACCTGCACTTTTCGTACTGGTTGCGAGCAATTTGGGGAAGGAGTGACCCGCTCCGTTCGCTAAATTATGTGTACCTATAGACGAACCAACTGTTAATTTCCATTTATTATCTCCAGACGCTTGTAATGTTAAAGAATTAGTTGGCAGCATGTTTGTATTCTCAATATCCCTCGAATAATTATACTTGAAATCAATCCCTTTCTTACTCACGTTATCATAACTAAGATTCAGCGTATAATCAAAGAATATCTCCCTGAAATCATACATAGGCGGGTCTCCTGTGACTATAGGATTCCCGTTGATGTCTCCCCTTTTGATTATGTCGCCCAAGTTTATTGTTGAAGTCTCCATCTCGCTGCCGCTTCTATTATAAATAGTTGCCGTCAAATTAGCCTCTCCCGGGCTCAACGGTATCGGATAATTGAATGTAATATTAACATCGGCGTCAAGAGGGGTGTCTATCTTGAAACGGCCAAGGCCGTGGGTATCCGTTGGTTCTTCTATTATTATGAAATAATCCTTTACATTATTTACATTAACAGCATCTGTGATGATTGTTATCGAAAGAAAAAACATAAGAAAAATGATAGATAATAGAACTAGGTTATCTTTCCGGTACAATTTGTCCCCCGCCATAATTTACCTGTAAAATTTCAAGTAAGAGTCTATGGAACTCTTACAGATAGATTATATTTATTAATTATTCAATAAAAGCTTTTTACCGATGCCTATCGATAATAATCAGTATTCGCTATTTATAATTTAAGACGAATATTAATTGTATGCGCAAACGTACTTTTTTTTTGGTTATCGTTATCCTGTTACTGTTCATTCTGCTTGCACTTGAACTCAAATATATAGAAGATTCCCTTACACTCGCAACGACCACTACTGAGGAAAACTGTAATAATATATGTGCTGAAGAAGGGAAGACGGGACTCATAAGCGATGGCTTCTGTAACTGCAGATCTCCCGTCTCCTTTTCCAAGCGCTGGACATGTTTCTGGAATATAACCTCTGATGAGGAAAAAAGCATATCCTACTCAGATTCTTTCAAGAAACCTTCGAAAAGTATTCCTGTTTATCCCTCGGATATGTTCAAGGAAAAGATTGAACCTGTGCATGTCAGAAATCTTGCCGTTTCAACCGTTTCCGCTTATCCTTCCCCAAACGATGCCGTAACAAAGATATTCGGCATATACAAACTGGTCTCCGACAGGATATCCTATGTCTCCGATCCCGTAGGAGAAGAGTATATTGCATGGCCTAACGAGACACTGGAAACCAGTGGTGGGGACTGTGATGATTACACTGTCCTCCTTGCCAGCATGTATAAATCCGTGGGGGTCAAGTCAACGATAGTTCAGGTCCATAACCACGACTATGGGCACGTCTTTCTCATTGTGCCAATCGGGGAAACACTTAGCAGTTTTCTGGAAAAGTATAAAGCCATCCTTGAAAGACATTCAGACCTTTACGGGGAACTGCCCTTCAATTTCATTATATTCGGAACGGACAAGAAACATTGCGAGGGCATAAACAGAAACCTTGAAGAAGGCGGTGACATAAATTCATTTAACCTTATTATAGACGGCACTTCAAGGGATTATCCGGGAAGCACGAATCCCGTAGAAGGTTTCGAGTTTATTAAATTCATTCCGTTGTGATTTTATGAAAAAGGAACTGATTCTAGCAATCTCTGGACTGATTATTTTTGTTTCTGTTTTTTCACTCATTCTACCTGAACAATCATTTCTTATTCTCATATCAATTATAATCGGAATCGCATTAGTTGCTATACTTTATTTAATTTTCCAAAGACTAGAAGAGAGTAATGTTGGGGCATAAATAATGGGCCGAGCAAGATTTGAACTTGCGATATCTGCCTTTCAAACGGAAAGACTGCTTTATGAAACCTATATTAGCAGTCGGTCTGCTGTAAGGGCAGCGTCATAACCACTAGACCACCGGCCCACTTACTGGATTGACCGCTTGATTAAATTTATGTTAGCGGTCGTTCTAAACTTTGGAACCAACCCACTAAGGTGGGGTGGAACTATTTTACATATTATATTGGTTAAAGATACAACTAATTTGATAAAAACAATTATAAAAGTTTTATTCAACTCCGAGAAGCTTCCTGAAAAAGAATGAAAACGGGAGCGTCGCAAGTATATACCACCAAAGCCAGTTCAGTTTGGTTCCCGCGAAAGGAACTGCGAAAGGAAGGTTGACTACGAGGGACGCATGTTCCTGCCCTATAAGACCTAATATCACTATCGCGACTAACATTGATGCCATCATCGGTTTCATGTTCTTAGAGAACATTCTCTGGTTTACCTTCATCATCTCCCCGAGAAGTTGCTGGGATTTCTTCGTATCGCCCAGCTTGTTTGCCGCGCTTATCTTCTTTTTATAGAACTCGATATCCTTCTTTATTGACCTCATCTCGCTGGGTTTTATGAAAATTCTGTAAACTATGGCCATAGCAACGGATACTATAATCGCCCATATAAATATTTCTTCGAAAGGCATTAATCCAAACAATAAATCACCCCGAAACAACGCTCCTTATTGATGCCGTGATGTGTCTCGCGGCATCATCAACGTTGCCTTTCTTCAATAAGATCCTGTCTACGGCTGCATGTGAAAATGCGCTGTAAGAAAATGCATAAATCTGGTTTATATCCTGATGCTTGTCAATAAGTTTCATCTGGGATTCCCTGTTTGAAATATCCAAAGGTTTGGACTCTACAAGAATTATCAGCTCCGGCGAAAACGTATCGAAGAATTCTTTTTTAAGAACAGGGAATACGCCAAGTTCCGTGTTCATTGTCAATGAGCAATTTACAATGAGGACTCCATCGCATTTTTTCATGGCCTTTATGACCGCCTTTTCAAAATCCGCATTCATCTGCTTTATCATCTCGCTTATCTGGCGTATTGTGAGGTCTTTCCCTGTGAGAACGCTCTTCATGACTGTTGACATCTCGTCAAAATCGACATAGTCCAGCTGCTTTGCAGGCAGATTGAGTCTTTTCATTGTTACTTCGATAAGAACGGACTTATCCACTTCAGGGATTCCTGTAACAAGAATAATCTTCATATTGACCTATTTTTGTTTCGTTGGGATTTAAAAGTAACTCTAATTCCGAGCAATTGAATTAAAAGAAAAAGGAAGGGAGTTAACCCTTTATTTGTCAGCCTTGACAACGTCTATACAGACACCCGCAGCCACCGTCTTTCCCATATCCCTGATTGCGAATTTTGCAAGTTTTGGGAAGTCCTCGTTCTTTTCGATTGCAAGTGGCTGAAGCGGTTGTATCTTTACTATAGCGCTGTCGCCGGGTCTCAATAAGTCCTTGTCTGTTGTTACTTCCGCGCCTGTCTTCGGGTCCATCTTCTTTACGATTTCCGTTATCTTGCCGGAGACATGTGCAGTGTGGACATGGATGACCGGCGTGTAGCCGACAGTCATGACAGTCGGGTGCTGAAGGACGACAATCTGACCTGTGAACTCCTTCACGGCCATTGGCGGTTTGTCTGCGTGGCCTACAACCTCACCTCTGGCAACGTCCTTCTTTGAAACGCCTCTGACATTGAAACCTACATTATCTCCAGGCACTGCCTTTTCAAGCTGTTTGTGGTGCATCTCTATGCTCTTCACTTCTGCCTGAACGCCTGAGGGCATGAAGACTATCTTGTCGTTTGGTTTCAAGACACCGGATTCTACCCTTCCTACAGGCACTGTTCCCACGCCTGTAATCGTGTAGACATCCTGAATTGGCATTCTTAGAGGCTTGTCGATCGGTTTTTCCGGTTCGGTTATTATACTGTCAAGTGTTTTTATGACTGTATCCCCGCTGTACCATGACATTTTATCCGATTTCTTTGCTACGTTGTCCCCTACATATGCAGAGCATGGCACGAAAGGTATGTTGTCAAGTTTATATCCTATTGACGTGAGAACTTTTGATACGTCTTCCTTTACCTTATTGTACTGTGCTTCGTCATAGTTGACAGCATCCATCTTGTTGATCGCGATTAGAATTTGTTTTATCCCAAGAACTCTTGCCAGGTATACGTGCTCCTTTGTCTGGTCCTGGACACCGTCCTTTCCGGAAACAACAAGGATTGCAGCGTCTGCCTGGGACGTTCCTGTGATCATGTTCTTGACAAAGTCCCTGTGGCCAGGAGCGTCGATAATTGTATAATAATATTTATCGCTTGTGAACCCCTTATATGCAAGGTCAATTGTAACGCCCCTCTCCTGCTCTTCCTTGAGATTATCCATGACGAAAGCGAACTCGAACGTTTCCTTCTTAAGCTCTTTTGCCTTTTCCTTAAGCTTTCTCATTTCCTGCTCAGGAATTGATCCACTGTCGAAAAGCAGTCTCCCGACAAGGGTGGATTTTCCATGGTCTACGTGACCTATGGTTACTATGTTGATGTGCGGTTTTTCTGCCATATTATTCTCCTCCTATTAATGCTTTCCGTAAATTTAATTCTGCATAGCAGCCCACGTGCTATACCTCTTATTTTCATTCTATATTTTTAAAGTTTCCTTGTATGACTATAACCGTTAATTATATATATATATTCTATATAGAATAATCAACCCGACCAATCCATGAAGGGGGCGTTTATATAGAAAAAACCCTAAACGTTTCCGGAAAGGTCCAATTGAAGGGGTGACTACAATGGTAGAATTTGAAACAGTGAAAGCGGAAGAAGTAAAATTTGGAAAAAACAACTTCATTGAAGTTGCAAGAAAACATGCAAAATCCGACCAGGGTGAAAATGAATTCATCTCTGTATCAAGAGGTTTCTTCCTTCCGGACGGAACAAAGAGATTCAAAAAGAGCATCGCAATACCGGATGAGAAAGAAATCAAGGATTTTGTTGCAAGCAAAATCAAGGAATTCTGATTCCCGAGAAATAAAACCCATACCCATTTTCATTCTCTTTTATTTACTTTCATTGTATTAGTCCGAGCTGTCAGCCGTTAAGTCTTATAAAAACTAACCGCTAAATTTCAACACGTGAATATAATGCGGCTTGCAATAAAGCAGCGGAAACTTGAAATGATGTTTAATTAGAAAAGCAGGAGGTTGATTTCCGTGGAAAAGTACGATCCCAAGAAGATTGAGAAAGAAATTCTGGATTTTTGGATAAAAAAGGGAATCCCGGAAATCATCGTCAATTTTGATCCCAGCGATGGTAAAAAGAAATTCTTTCTGTTAGACGGCCCTCCATATGTGAATGGAGTCCCTCACGTAGGCCACGTCAAGACGACGACCACAAAGGACATATGGTCCAAATTCAGGCGGATGCAGGGTTTCCAGTCATGGTGGCAGCCCGGATTCGATTGTGGGGGGCTTCCGATTGAAAATGCTGTCGAGAAAAAACTCGGAATAAAATCGAAGCAAGAAATTACGGACAAGATAGGTCTCGACAAGTTCATTGAAGAGTGCAAGAAGATGGCTGTCGGGAACAAGGATATCTGGCTCGATACCTACAAGAGGATGGGCGCATGGAGAGGGTGGTTAGAGCCTTACATGACCTATTATAATTCTTATCTTGAATCCGGCTGGTGGACGGTCAAGAAGATGTATGATAAGGGACTTTTCTTTGAGGGCTACAAGCCCGGATACTGGTGCCCGCACTGTGAAACCGTCCTGACAGGCTATGAAGTATCGGATTCTTATGCGGAGCTTGATGATATCTCAATATTCTTCAAATGCCGCCTGAAAGGCAAACCCAACGAGTCCTTACTTGTATGGACAACGACTCCCTGGACCCTTCCGGCCAATGTTTCTGTTCTTGTCCACCCTGATGAATATTATGTAAAAGTTGAAGTTAGGGGAGAATATTTCTGGATTGCAGAAAAACGTTTAGAACTCCTCCCGGAGCTTGAAATGGGATTCACTGTCAGGGAAAAGGTTCTTGGAAAGGATATGGAAGGATGGGAATACGAACCCGTACTTGACGTTCCCATACAGCATGAAACGAAGGCTGAACACTTCAGGAAGGTCATCATTTCAAAGCCCATAATGAAGAAGAGGGTCGCCTCTAAAATGCTTGTTAAAGGGGACAAGGAGGACGCCGGTGATGAATTCGGCCATATCGTCGAAATGGACACGGGAACCGGCATGGTTCATATCGCTCCCGGACATGGTGATGTTGATAATAAGATAGGGAAAGAATACAACCTTCCCGAGCTTTCGCCCGTTGATGATCAGGGAAGGCTTACTGAAGCCGCGGGACAATTCGCCGGTATGTATGCAAAGGATGCCGACCAGCACATTATTGATTATCTTGAAAAGAAAAACCTTCTCATAAAAGCTGTCCGGATAAAGCACAGCTACCCATTGTGCTGGAGATGTAAGGCCCCTCTTCTTTTCAGGATGAGCAGACAGTGGTTCCTTGATGTCGAGAAGATAAGAGGGAGAATGCTTGAATTCAATACCAAAGTAAAATGGCTTCCGGGATTTGCCAAGGAAAGAATGGACAAGGTCCTTGCAGATGCACCGGACTGGGCAATAACCAGGCAGAGATTCTGGGGAATTCCCGCACCGGTATGGAAATGCGAAAAGTGCGGAGGAATAAAGGTCATAGGCTCCATGGAAGAACTGAGGAAAAACGCGGTTGAGAAGGTTGGCGAAGACCTCCACAAGAACAGTGTGGACACGATCCATCTGAAATGCAAATGCGGAGAGAACATGACAAGAATTCCGGACATAATGGACGTGTGGTTCGATTCGGGCATTTCACCGTGGGCATCGGTCGGCTACCCCCACAAAAACAAGGAAGTCTTTGAAAAGCTCTGGCAGATGGACATGATTTGCGAATCACAGGATCAGGTAAGGGGGTGGTTCTACGCGCTTCTTTTCATGGCTACTTCAACTTTTGATGAAAGCCCGTACAAGTCGGTTTCAATGACGGGCTGGACGCTTGATGAAAAAGGAGAGAAGATGTCAAAGTCCGTGGGCAATGTCATCTATGCGGAGGATGCACTGAATGATGTCGGCGCAGACATACTGAGGTATTATTACTGTTGGGGGATGTCCCCATGGGAGACCCAGAACTTCAGCCTCAAAGTTGCAAGAGAGCTCAGAAGGGTTCTCGACGTCCTTTGGAATACTGCAATGTTCATAGATATGTACGAAGCCGATTCATCTTTGATTGAGAAAAAGTTTGAAATTTCAAAATTCAAGAACGAGGATAAATACATAATTTCAAAGACAAATTCTGTGATAAAACAATTTACAGAATATCTTGAAAATTTCGAACTGAATTTTGCCGGGCGTCTTCTCGGAGACTTCATACTGAATGACTTTTCAAGATGGTACATCAAGACCATTCGAAACAGGATGTCGCCTTGGTATGAGGAACCGGATAAAGAAGAAGCACAGTTCACACTATTCTATGTACTTGAAAACGTGATAAGACTTCTCGCACCAATTTCGCCTTTCATAAGCGAGAAGATTTATCAGAAAATGTTTTACAAAGGCAAGTCCAAGAAGCCTGTATCAATCCATCTTTCAGCATGGCCTGAACCGAGTGAATCCTTAATAGACAATAAACTGGAAAGTTATATGGATATAGTAAAGGAAATAATCGAAGCAGCAAATGCGCTCAGACAGGAACAGAAAGTGAAACTGAAATGGCCACTCTCCAAACTTTCAATCGAAACGGAAAATAAAACCATAATAGATGTTGTCAAGGTTTTAAAGGATATTATATGCGAGATGGGAAATTGCAAAGATGTTTTATTGGAACAGATCAGAGGATCTCCAAAGGAGTTACTCGATGCTAAACTTTCTCTGGGAAAGGTCCTTGAAGATGAAGCCGTTGTCAGGGAATTCTCAAGGCACGTCCAAGTTCTTAGAAAGAAAGAAGGACTAAATGTAAAGGAAAAGATAAAATTGTGGGTTAAAGCGGACTCGAAAACCGAGGAGATTTTCAGGAAACTTTCAGATGAACTGAAATATAATGTCGGGGCAGATGAAATAATTACAGGAGAAGTCGGCGGTTCAGCCAAATCAGAAGTTGAATTGAACAAAAAGAAAATAGATTTCGGCTTTGAGAAACTATAAAAGAGTACAAATTAACAATTAGGAAGATTGATATGGATTATGAAAAACTTCTGGACAGGGCAATAGAGAAGATTCCAAAGGTTTCGGATGCTTCAGACCGTTTCAAAGTTCCGGAAGTTTCCGCATTTCTGATGGGAGCAAAGACACTGATAAACAATTTTACTGAGATAGCAAATGCTGTCCGGAGGGATCCTGAACATCTTCAGAAGTTTCTGCTTAAAGAGCTTGCAACAAAGGGGGAGATATCCGGACAGAAATTGATCGTTCAGGGAAAGTTCACAAAAACTGTTATTGAGAAAAAACTTGATCTTTATCTGAAAGAATATGTTTACTGTCCGGACTGCAACAAGCCCGACACGAAGATAGTCAAAGAGGACAGGTTCCTTTTCTTAAAGTGTGAGGCATGCGGTTCAAGGCATGTTGTCAAGAAGATTTAATGTTTTTTTAAAAAACAAACCAAAACACTTAAATAGACTGGTCACATTTTATTAAACTATATCGTTAAGGCGGGTTCTGCTTGTTTTTTCGGTAAATTTGTGTAAGGAGTTGATACTATGCCTGTTAAAAAAGGAGATAAAGTAAAAGTTGATTATACGGGAACTCTGGATGACGGAACTGTCTTTGACAGCTCGACTCATGATGGCCATTCACATCCGCTCGAATTCGAAGTCGGGTCGGGGCAGATTATCAAAGGATTTGATGAAGCTGTTATTGGAATGGAACCGGGTGATGAAAAAGACATTCATATAGATGCAAAGGATGCTTACGGCGATCCGAATTCTGAATTAATACAAAAAGTTCCAAGAGAACAGCTCCCGAAAGAAGATTTAAAAAAAGGGATGATGCTCGCCATGAATATGCCTAACGGTCAGCAACTTCCGGGAACTATAAAAGAAGTCAGTGAAAAGGAAGTAACAATTGATTTCA
This sequence comes from uncultured archaeon, assembly GCA_964554465.1. Taxonomy (GTDB): domain Archaea; phylum Aenigmatarchaeota; class Aenigmatarchaeia; order QMZP01; family QMZT01; genus JAADIF01. The sequence goes on along the minus strand of CAZKOV010000004.1, from coordinate 16,738 downwards.
ATCATCCTCTCGCAGGAAAAGCGCTGAACTTTAAAATCAAACTTGTCGAGATCGTCTCCAAGTAACATTCTTCTTTTTCTTTGGTTTGAAGGGTTTACTTAGTTTCCAGAAATATTCAAATGTCGACATGAACGAATCTGCAATCTCCTGACTTATTATCTCAATTGCTATCGGGTTGTCGCTTGCAATTGCTATCATTAACGTATCCTTATAAACGAGATAATACGCGGGTGTTTTGAGGTCGGTTGGCATGTATCTTGCATCAGAATCCTTGAAGCTGTTCCTGTTTATCATGACTTCTTCGTCTGTATCATTATTGAAGAGAAGCCTGCATTTTATTCCTGCCTTTATCCTTCTTTCATGATCTTTCATCCAGTATCTGTGATGAGGCTCAGGCTGGAATTTTGGAATACCGAAATAATAGAATGTGTCACCTTTCTTAAGCTTAAGATAAGTGTGTTCATGGGCAATCTGCGTCCCCCTGAAGCCTTGATAAACACGGACCGACTGGATTTTTCCGGCTTGTTCATAGAAAGCCTCAAGCTGAGGCAGGAATTTATCAAAATTGCTTTCTACTTTCTTCAGTTCTATTCTTTTCTTATTGAGATAGTCTTTTATTTTGGAAGGTTCGACCGCCTGGAAAAATCGGATTCCGTCCTTTTCCACATGCGAAGCCAATCCCTTCTTTTCCAACCTGTCTAGAACTGAATAGAGCTTTGAACGGGAGACTCCGGACTCCTTTGCTATTGGTCCGGTTGAACTTGAGCCCAGAGTAAGCAGAGCCAGATACGCCTTAATTTCCCCTTCTGTTAAGCCTATCTCTTCCAGAATCGATGTATCCATATCATTGTTTTGTATTCAGGATTTATATGTATCCCCCTTAGGGGAACACAATATTTATATTCACAAAAGTCAATTCATTACTAGGTAGTGACATGGATTTTGATGCTTTTGAGACCGAGCTGATGACCATAAAACAGAAAAGCCCCACATTAGCCAGAAGACTGTGGTCGTATGAACAGGGAGGAGGTATTGATACTACTATAACAGAACATGAAGGCATACTTTACGTGGGTTGCAACGATTACTATCTGTACGGGGTTGACCCGAAAAACGGGAAGAAAGTGTGGGAATTCAAGACTAATGGATGTATAAACACGATTGAGCCCATGATTCATAACGGAGTTGTTTTCTTCGGAAGCTATGATAATTACATCTATGCAGTCGAATTATCAACAAGAAATCTTGTCTGGAAATTCAAGACAGGTTCGATTGCGGACAGCAGCTGTGTGATCTCAGATGGGATTGTCTATGCAGCCTCAAGGGATGGCTACATTTATGCTCTGGATGAAAAAACAGGTCAGGAGAAATGGAGGTATAAGACAGGAGACATAATTACGACAAACCTTACAATCTTCGAGGAAAAGCTTTTCTCCGGCTGCTTTGACGGATATCTTTATTGTGTTGATAAGAATACAGGAAGAGAAATCTGGAGGTTCAAGACGAACGGAAATATATCGAATTCCCATAAATTTTTAATTGTTGACAGGATTATCTTTTTCGGTTCACATGACTGGTATGTCTATGCAGTGTCGGTCGATAAAGGGACCGAGGTTTGGAGGTTCAAAGGCGGAGGAGGTTTCTCAACAACTCCCGCCCTTCTTAATAACACGATTATCATAGGTTGCAGGGACGGCTGTATTTATTCTATAAACAAGAACACGGGACAGGAGATCTGGAGGTTCCAGGGGGAGATGAGACCATGGGGATTCGGAACGCCGAAACCCCTCATTACAAAAGATTCCATATGCGCCGCATCTTCCGCATCAAGGGTTTATTGTCTTGACCATTCGGGGAAACTGAAATGGGAATTCAGGACGGAGGACTGTGTCTGGTGCGGTCCTCATTATCATGATGATAAAATAATATTCGGCTGCGAGGACTGCAGGGCGTATGCGGTCGATGAAAAGACGGGAGAAGAGGTCTGGAGGTTCCATTCAAGTCTGGCAACACAAAAAATCCCTTACGTGGAGGACAATTTCTCCCCATATGAAATGGAAGTCAGAAAGTCGGAAGAAGACATCAATGATGATTTAGAGGAAGACAGATATAAAATAAATTTCGGCGGGCTTGGCGGTTTTGAGGATAGCGAATATTCAGCAAAGAGTGAATATGTCCATAAAAGCGAATATGTAACAAAAAGTGAATACGCTTAATAAATTATTATTATCTTTCTGTTTTTTAAGTTATGAGGTAACTACTCTTCTCAAATTAAAATATATTATTTAAAGTCTTCTATTATTTTATTTTTTGGTATGACGACAATAAATTCCAGAAAAGAAGCAGAAAATAGAATTACAAGATTACGTGCAGAAGCAGTGAATCTCTATCCGTTTAGATTTACTGGATACTATGGAGTAAGGTATCATAATGATAATGGAACAGCATATTTTACATTACCGGCAAAGTTGAAAGAACAGGTAACAACAATAAAGGGTGCAAGATCCGGCTTCATCATGAACTCAATAACTTCAGAATCCCTGATGATGATGTATAGTATAGTTCATAACGGAAATGATGAAAATAACGGTGGTATAGAAGTTATAAGAAAAATGCTTGGAACTCCTCAACCTTATATCCAGACCCCAGCTTTCATGTCATACTCTGTATCCAGGGGGAAAGAGAGTCAATCAGCAATAGAATTGATGGATTATGATGAATTTATTATTTGGGCAAACAAAAAGGCAGAAACCGTGTCAGGAAAAAACTTAATAAGGAGAATAAGTCCCAACTTACATGAGCATAAAGCATCTTCAAGCAGAATAAATTTTAGAGGTGGAGGGATTTATCCCGAAGATGGTATCCCTGAAGATCATGAAATGGTACTATTTCCACATATCCCAGGGGGAAATATATTGCTTTTAATGAATCCGAAAGATTGTGCAACGTATACCGGAAAAGATGTAGAGCATATCAGAGAAATTGTTGAACCAAGACTTAAAGTATATAGGGCAAATGGTAGATAAATTCACGATTTATATCAGTCTAATCAATATTATATTATGGCCGAAAAAGAAAACAAATTGTTCTGGAGGCTCTGGTACTATTTTAGGAGAGGTCATGGCAACTATTTAGCATTCATAGTTAGTCTTACAACTTTTGTCGTGGTTGTGTATCAACTGGGTGTAAGGAATATTCCGGCACTTGAAAATATTTTCCCCAATATGTGGATATTCACTCTTTTCTTCGGCGTGATTTACCTTTTTGTAACGGTTTTCATCGGCTGGCAGGATATGAAAAGGGGATCATACCCGACTGAATCTGCTTTAACTTTCGATAGACATCCCCGTTTCAGCGAGCAATATGAAGCAATCAAAAGAATTGAGAAAAGACTTGATGGTATTGAAAAGAAACTTGAAGAGATAAAATGAAATTAAGAAACAAGACAGTTCTGATTACCGGTGGTTCTAAAGGAATAGGTAAAGCTATAGCAGATAGATTTTCGGAAGAGGGGGCAAAGGTTATTGTATTTGATGTCGAAAAACCTGATCACGGTACAGAATTTTATCAGGTAGACGTCAGTAACGAAGATGAAATAAAGAAAGCGTTTCGTCGGATAAAAAAATTAGATATTCTCGTTAACAATGCAGGAATTTATTTTCATAAATCTGTTGAAAATACGGACAAAAAAGAATTGGATAGAATTGTCGAGGTTAATTTTAAAGGTCCATATCTAATGTGCAAGCATGCGCTTCCTTTAATAAGGAAGAGCAAAGGAAGCATCATAAATATATCATCCGGAGTGGGATTAGTGCCTGAACCGGAATCGCCTGCTTACTGTTCAACGAAATCCGCGTTGATAATGCTCACAAAATGCATGGCACAGAAATATGCAAAGGAAAGTATCAGAGTGAATGCAATTTTACCGGGACCAATAGACACCCCTTTATTCAGAAACGCATTTTCTTCTGATGAAGAAAAAGAAGAATATAGAAAAATAAATCCCATGAGAAAAATCGGAAAGCCTGAAGACGTTGCCGCTGTGGCATTGTTTTTAGCATCGGACGAAACGAAATTCGTGACCGGGGGATTATATTCTGTCGATGGTGGGGAATCGAGTTCGAGCTCGTTTTCGAAATGATATTTATACCTTTCCTTCTATTCATAAACATGGAAAATTTCGATTTCCGGTGCGGGACAAAGATAATCTTCGGTAAGGGGACCGAAGAAAGGGCTGGCGAAGAGACCGCCAAGTATTCTAAGAAGATCCTTCTTCATTACGGTAAGGGAAGCATAAAGAGGAATGGACTCTACGATAAGGTTGTTTCTTCTTTGGAAGCGGCAGGTGTCGGGTTTGTTGAACTTTCAGGCGTCATTCCCAATCCAAGATTGGATTTGGTAAAAGAAGGGATTGAAATCTGCAGGAAAGAAGGCATTGGTTTCATACTGGCAGTCGGAGGCGGAAGCGTCATCGACTCTGCAAAGGCTATAGCAATCGGAGTCCCTTATGATGGTGATGTATGGGATTTTTTCGAAAGGAAAAACGAACCAAAAGAATCTCTTCCCACTGGCACTATTCTTACTATACCCGCCGCAGGAAGCGAGGGAAGTCCTAATATAGTTATAACAAATGAAGAGACTAACCGGAAACTTGCCGTACGTGGACAGGAATTTATCAGGCCGAAATTTTCAATCCTTAATCCCGAATACACATTAAACCTTCCTTTAAATCAGACCATGTACGGGGTAACGGATATGATGGCTCATATTTTCGAGAGATATTTCACCAATACGAAAAACGTTGATTTGACGGACAAACTATGCGAAGCAACGCTCCGTTCAATAATAAAGAACGCAAGACTTGTCATGAAAGAGCCGGATAACTATGATTACCGGGCAGAAATCATGTGGGCTTCGACGCTCGCTCACAATGGCCTTCTCGGGACGGGGAGGGAAGAGGACTGGACGTCACATCTCATTGAACACGAACTTTCCGCTTTCTATGACATAGCACATGGCGCTGGTCTGGCTGTAATATTCCCTGCATGGATGAAGTTTGTTTATAAAAAGGATGTGAAAAGGTTTGTCCAGTTTGCTGAAGAGGTCTGGGATGTTAATGAAGGAACCAACGAAGAAAAAGCCCTTGCAGGTATCAAGGCAACCGAGGATTTCTTCAGGGAAATTGGACTGGCAACAACACTGAAGGGATTGGGAATTGATGACTCGAAATTTGAGGAAATGGCAGAAGAACTGAAAACCACGAGAGGTGTAGTGGGCGGATTTGTAAAAACCGGAAAGAAGGAAGCCTTGGAGATTTATAGGCTGGCTTTGGAGTAAATTTATTCTTTTGGAACACAGCATACGTTTGGTGAAATGAATCCGACGACATCACCTATGTCGATTTCATCCTCGTTACAACCAGTACCGCCGACTATATTTACCGGTCTCCCGCCTTCGGCTTCGCATTCTTCCGGAGTGAAGACGAGATCGGTTATCTGGCTGTATGAAGTGTTGGTAACTTCCCAGTTTTCCAATGTTACCTTCACGGTAGCTTTCTGCACCCGATTGGAGCCTTCCTCTTGTAAGCTGTATTCCAATTCAACTACCCAGCATCCCGGACATTTTGCCTGAATTACATTCTTGACTGACATGGTTGTTTTCTCGTTAGAAAGTGTTGTCGAGTCAAGTCCGGATGCTGCCTGTTTTGCAATATCTATCGCTTGTTGATTTCCGTCCCCGGTTTGTGGCTGCTGCGCACAGCCGGATAAAAATATCATTACTCCTATAAGTCCTATAACGAACAGAATAAACTTCATCTGATTCACCTCTGTTATTTGTTTTATGTTTGGAATATATATTGTTTTTATTGCTTATCGGAAACAATAAAATGTATGAGATTGATACTTGTAAGGCACGGGGAATCGTTCGGGAATTCGAACAAAATATTCGAAGGGAGGAGCGGAAGTCAGCTGACCCCCAAAGGCTTTAGGCAATCAAACAGATTAGCGAAACGCCTCAAAGGAGAGAATATAGATAAGATTTTTGTAAGTGATCTCCTTCATGCCATTGAAACTTCCCGGGTGATTATAAATCACCATCCTAAGGCCAGGGTTTTTTATGAAAAAGCTATCCGGGAGCAGGATTTCGGGAATTTTGCAGGGAAACCTGAAGGTTCAATAAAGACCGAAGCCGAAAAAACGGGGATCCCGTTCGCGGAGTTTGTCCCACCTGAGGGGGAATCCTTTAATCAGACGAAAAAACGTGTATGGGAATTCCTTTCACGCCTTGTCAAATCAAATAACGGTGAAACCGTCCTTTTTGTAACTCACGGAGGAATTATACTCACCATAATTCTTGAAATCCTTAACAAGCCTTTCGAAGACTACGAACAGTATGCACCGCCTAATACGGCCGTAACCATAATAGATATAGAAGATGACGGAACAAAAAATATTCGTATTTTAAACTGTATAAAACATCTTAAAGAGGCATTATTTTAAACAGTCGCAAAACTTGTCTTCGGTTGCAATGCAGACGTTTGTTTTTGCAGCTATTTCCTGCTGGCTGTCGCTTGAAACATCGACATCCTTAGGAAGGCTTATAGCCATTATATAATCCTTTCCTTCATAAGGTGCGATGTACATCATAAGCACCTCCTCCCCTGTTTCTTTCTCTATCATACTCTTCGTGTCTTCCGATTCGTGTGTCTCAAGCTCGTCCATTTTCAGGCCGTATCTTGCCATTATTGATATGGCGCTTACGCAGCCTTCTGTGATGTTTTTGTCTTCAAACAACATTCTGGCGTTTTCCGCGGGAATGCCGAGGTCCTCGGCCATTTCAGAAAAATCGACCTGCTGGAAACCCTTGAAACTGAATAAAGAGAATATCACAATGCCCAGTATCAATGCGATTCCGACAATAATTGCAGGATTCGATTTTATTCTGGGTTCATCTCTTACTATTTCATATGAGCCATCATACGGGTCTATGAAAACGTTTGCCTTCTTTTTGTCCAGATTTTCCAGCAAGATGTCCCATTTCCCCTCTCTCATGGAAGCGGATTTGACCGAATATCCCTTGACAAGCTCGAATGCCTTCTTCTTCGCATCTTCCTGCGAAACCACTTTTATCTTATGTGTCGTCAAAGCTGTCTTCATTTCGTCTATTCTCGAATTAAGGTCTGCAATAATCTTTGATGGAGTATCCTCCTTCCTGTCCTTTGAAACGAGATACAGGGCAATGGAAAAAATAACGGTTGCTATAACCCCGTTTATCATAAGGTTTATTCTCAGCATATCGAAAAGCCCGCCGGAAGCGAATACAAAAACATTATTCATTGCTGATGCGCAGAAAACGATGACAAAACCTATCGCAAAGGAAAAACCGTATCTCGGCAAGATGCCCATTTTCTTTTTGAAAAACTTCACTGCCGTGTTCCCGAATACCCACATTAAAACAACAAATCCTATCGTGTAGAACATCTGCATTATCTGTGGGAGCTTGTCGATCATACCCGCCGCAAGCTCAAGAAAAGACATTGCAATCAATTAATAGTTGGTCAAACTAAGTATAAATAATGCAAGAGACGCATATGGAATGCTCGGACTGCGGAAAGAAATTCCCGTTAACAGAACAGGTCTTCCGCTGTCCTGATTGCAATGGCTCGGTAGAGATCGTTTTCGATTATGAAAAACTCAAAAAGTCCGTATCAAAGGAAAAACTTATAGAAAGGGATTTCGATCATCTGAGATATCGCGAATTCTATCCGATAAAAAATCTTGTCACAATAGGCGAAGGCGGGACACCACTGATCCGTTCAAAGAATATAGAAAAAAAATACAAACTTCCCTTCAGGTTGTACTTCAAAAACGAGACCGTAAATACTACGGGTTCATTCAAGGACAGAGGATCGTCTGTTGAAGTTGCGAAGGCCGTTGACCTTGGGAAGAAGCGTG
>CAZKOV010000004.1:2827-8773 GCA_964554465.1 uncultured archaeon | reverse complement strand
GGCAACATGGGAGCATCGGTTGCCGCATATTGTGCCGTAGCTAACATCGGATGTGATATATTCACGCCAAAGGACGCTGCCGGAGTCAAGATAGAACAGATACTGGCTTACGGGGCAAACGTGTTCAAGATAGACGGCGACTATACAAAAGCGGAGAAACTATCGGAAGCGGCTTTCAGAAATTACGGGGTTTATCTTCTTGGTGATTATGCACATCGCCGTGAAGGAACCAAATCAGTGGGATTTGAAATCTATGAGCAGATGGACTTCGATATGAAGGATGCATCTATTGTGTGTCCCGTGGGCAATGCGATACTTATGTCCGCGGTCTGGAAGGCCGCAAAAGAATTTAAGGAAATTGGTTTTATGAAGAACCTTCCACATATGGTTGCAATCCAGGCAAAAGGATGCGCACCGTTAGTGAAGGCTTTTGATAATAATGAAAAAATAAGACCTCTTGAAAAACCGAAAACCATTGCAGGAGCAATAGAATGCGGTGCTCCCCTCGATGGGAACAGGGGACTGCTCGCTCTGAAAGAATCCAAGGGATGGACTGATTCTGTATCAGACGGGAATATACTTGAAGCAAGAAGAATACTCGCGAAAGAAGAGGGAATATTCCCGGAACCGGCAGGAGCGGTAGCTCTCGCAGGAATTCTGAAAAGAAAAAATTTCTTTGAAAAGACCACAGACGTGATCTGCATCGTGACAGGTAATGGGCTGAAGACACCCTATACGGGAATAAAGCAACACTCTAAAGAATTGGAATATAAGCAAGAGGTTCTTCAGAGGATTTTTGAGAAGCCGTTATAACGTATAAAGATTAGAAAAATAATTTTTCATTGTCCAATAATCATACCTGTATAAATTCTTTTCGAATCAAGAAGTACCGTTACGGGAAAGATTCCTCTGGAATAGCTTTTAGAATGTAGTATTTGTGGGCCGACACTTCTCCAATAGTCCGCATCTTCTGGGAATTGCACATGTAATTGTATGTATGGCTCTCCCTTGGATGTCATACAGTTATGAAACATTGCAATATTATATTTTAATTGAATGGCACCGCTCGGAAGAACGGTTTCTTGGCTAATAACACCGTTTCTTTCCTGACGTTTGTTTATTATTCTTCCATCTGGTTTGATAATTTGAATAAAATAAAGACCGTTGTTGGTTCTTCCTTCTCTTATTTCTCCACCATCATGTCTTTTTTCTATTCTTATTTGGTTTCCCCATCTATCCGTTCTATCGATTATTTCATTCTCATCTACCATATTAATCATTTAAAAGTAGTATCATATTTTTATAAACATATCTATTTCCAGCATCAGATTTCTAAAAATGAATCATTTATGCTCGTATTTTTCTTTCATCTCAATGTCAATCTTTACATCGGGTGGTATCTGTATCCTTACGACCTGCCGGAGAGCACGCTCGTTAGCACCTATATCTATTACTCTTCTATGGATTCTCATTTCCCATTTATCGAAAGTGGCGTTCCCATGACCGGTCCCGTCACCGCATGGGGTCTTTAGTGTTGTAACTCGGAGCTTCTTGGTGGGAAGCGGTATCGGACCTTTGATTGCTGTGCCATACTTCTTTGCAATCTCCCGTATCTGGCTGCAGATTTCTTCAATCTTGTCATGGTTTCTCCCAGCCAGTTTAATACGTGCAAACTCCATAAATATCATCTCTTGGAACGTTGTTTATAACGTCTTGGTCCCTGCGAAGACCTCGGTGATTTGTGGGGCTCAGTCCTTCTGGGGTCATAAGCAAGGAAAGCCCTGTTGTATTCAAGGAACTTTGTTCTGGCACTCTCGCCAAAAAGCTCCACGAGTCCTCTTGCAATCGACTGCCTCGCGGCCTCGGCCTGTCCCATGACACCTCCACCGCTGAGGTTTATGCTGAAATCATATGTCTTCCATTTGTCATCACCCAAGACCATCATGGGCTCTGAAACCATTAGTCTTATTACTTCGTTCTGAATGAGTTCAACTGGCGTGGAATTGACAAGAATTCTCCCGACACCTGGCTTTATTGTACATCTTGCAACCGCAACCTTTCTTTTACCGACTGTGAATATTATTTTCTTTGCTTCCTTTTTCGGAGCTGAAGTTTTTGGAGCGGGCTTTGTTTCTGTTTTTTTAGGTTCTTTTTTTGGAACATTGACTGGTTTTGCAGCTGGTTTTTTTGTTTTCTCTGCCTTCTCTTTTGGGTTTTCTCTATCAGCCATAATTATCACTTTGCTCCAAGGAATTCTGAAATTTTTCCGAGTGTCGTATATTTGCATTCAAGCTTGTTCACGGTTTTTCCCAGAACCTCTGTTTTCTTGCCCCCGAATTCGGCGGGCAGTGAGTTAAATACCTTTAGATTTTTTAAAGCTTCTGTTCCTCTATGCTTTTTCGGAAGCATGTTCTTTATCATTCTCTTCAGTATTTTATCGCTTTCTTTTGGGAAGAACGGGCCGTGGTAAGGATCTCCCTTCCGGATTTCGTGAAGGAAATCCTTTTTATTATATTTTGGATTTCCTGAAACGACCACATCTTTGGCGTTCAGTACTAATACCTTATCTCCCTTCAGGAGCATTTTTGCAACCTGTGAAGACAATCTTCCTGCAATACAGTTGGTTGCGTCAATGTATCTTTCCATAAAAATCATCCAAGAATCTTAACTCCGGAACCTTTGGGGTTCTTTTCAAATAATTCCCTTATTTCCATGCATTTCCCGCCGGCTTTCCCGATCTTTTCTCTGGCGGAACCGGAAAACTTAAGAGCTGCAACAGTGACTTTCTTCTTCAATTCACCATTTCCAAGAACAACACCCGGGACAACGACAGTCCCGTTATTATCAGCGAATTTTTCAATCAAGAACAAATTAACTTCATACATCTTCCTGTTGGGCCTGTTTAAACCTAAGGCTACGGCTTTCCACAAGGGAGTCCCGCTTTCCATAGCCTTCTTGTACAGATCCTCAATGAGTGCATTGAGAACCTCGTTCTTGTCTCGTGTTTTCATACACCATCATTTAGAGGCAATATATATAAAGGTGATATAATCATATGCTGTGTAATATTTATAAATATATAATTCCTCTCTAATTCTTCTCTGTCTACATTTTTATTAACTACTCTAAATCGATTATAACGTTGTTTTGAGAAATACTTATAAACCCGAAACAGCAATAAATGAATACATAATCTGATTAAAAATAGTTGTAAAGGTTACTTATCATCGTCCCCCAACGCTGATAAGTGAATTGAATTATACAATCAACTTGGACCCCCATCCAGATTGAGTGCGATTCAACGAGCTTGTAGTTGAAATATTATTTCTAATAGAATAATTGCTCTAGAAGCAATAAAAACATTTGGATAATGCAAGATATATACTGCACTAAAAGTTTCCAGTGGAATGAGCAAATCGCAGTGTGCAAATCCGATGTTACTGTTAACTTAGGAGGGGTAAGGTATGGAATCTTTGGTTCAAAAAGCATTTGAAAACGTAAAACTACCCGAGGCTCAGCCATTCAGGCAAGACCAGAATGAAATGAGTCCGGATGAAATAGAAAAAGAATTTGGTCTCACTGTACAGGGGGCAAGAATTCTTATTGTTGGAGCAGGAGGAGCAGGCAACAATACCGTCTCCCGGATGACTGAGATGGGGATTAAGGGAGCGGAAACGGTGGCTATCAACACAGACGTAAAACATCTGTCCATCACCAAGGCCGGAAAAAGGGTTCTGTTAGGGAAGGAACTGACACGCGGCCTTGGTGCTGGCGGATTCCCGAATGTCGGCAAGAAAGCGGCGGAAGAGAGTGAAAAGGAATTAAGAGATATTATGAAAGGAATAGACATGGTATATATCGTTGCGGGTCTTGGCGGCGGAACGGGAACAGGATCTGCTCCTATAATTGCAAAAATCGCAAAGGAAATAGGAGCAATCGTAATTGGCTGTGTGACAATGCCTTTCAAGACGGAAGGTTCCAGAATAGGGAAAGCCGAAGATGGTCTTTATCAGCTCAGACAAGTTTGTGATACAGTCATTGTCATAGAAAATGACAGGCTTTTGCAGGTTGCAGGCAATTTGCCGTTGAAACAGGCATTCTCTGTAGCGGACAACCTTATATCTACAATGATAAAAGGTGTGACGGAGACAATTTCTACGCCTTCTCTCGTAAACCTCGATTATGCAGACGTAAAAACAATCATGCATGCCGGGGGTGTTGCTACGTGTGGTTTCGGGGAAGCCAACACTAAGGAAAGGGCGGCAGAAGCCATAACAAAGGCCATGTCCAATCCGCTTCTGGAAGTGGATTATCAGGGAGGTTCAGGAGCTCTTATCCATATAACTGGTGGAGAGGATCTGAAACTTGAAGAAGTAAACGAGATCGGAGAATATGTCTCCAAGCAGCTTGATCCGCAGGCACAGGTCATATGGGGTGCAAGAGTAGATCCTTCGTTCAAGGGCAAGCTCCAGGTTATTACAATAGTGACAGGAGTAAAATCCCCGTATATACTTGGCCCGGTAGAACAGCGGAAACAAGAAACAAAGGAATTTTCCAAGGAACTTGGAATCCCTCTGTATGCATAAGCATGATCGCATAGGAGTGTATGCCTTAGACAAAAAGACTAAGGAATTTCCAACATTATATTCCCTTACTAAACGACCCCCTCGTTGAACAAGGGAAACCCTCCTTTGGCAGGTCATGAAAGTGGCCTGCCAAAATTTATATTTTTTATTATTGATCAAACGTTACTTAATCTAAATCGCTAAATAGGGAAAGAAATAGTAAAGAATATTGGAGTCCATTAGAACTCTTCGTCCTCCCAAATATTCATTTTAAATCCCCCTCCTTCCGAACTTTTGTAATAATTTTACAGGTTAGATTAGGTTATTTAAAAAGTTAACTGATTGTCGATAGATAGCGGTTTTTCATAAGCCTGTAACATAGTGGTTTTGAATAATAAAACCGTTAAAAACCGTTTTTTGACGTAAATTGAACTCGGATTGTTTATAAACTTTGAGGGGTCAAAATCTCGTCAAATGCACTAAAAATGATGATTAAAATTCTTTGTTATTTGAGGGTAAATAAGCTTTATAAGTACTACTATTAAATAGTATATATGTATAATTATAGAGAGTATTTTTTAGATCCCGATACAGGCAGGATGATAAGATTCGGGCCAGCTCCAGATACGTCTCAAATAGGTATAGAAGTTAGGAGAATAGTAAAAAAATTGGAGAAATGGGGAGCACTAGACGTAGCAGACGAACTTACAGATATGGCCAATCTGAATAGACTTCATTTACCTCCCATATGGCCTATACAAAAAAATACGAAAGAAAAACCCAGAACAGAAGTTGTTGGAGGTTCATACAGGCAGCATCATTATCATGATATTGGTAATGGGCAGAAATTTGATACGGGAGAAGAGCTGATGATTCGCACAATGGACGAATACGGCCCGTTTGGTATACCAACAAGATATTCTGAAGCAACTAACACCGAAGCTGCTGTAGCTATTCATGAAATATGGCACAGAAGATTTAGAGATCTTAAATTGCCTTTACAGGAAGAAGAAAAATTATGTCTTCATGTTTCAACTTCATATAAAAGGCGTAGAAAACTTAATGAAAAGAAACATTATACGCCATTTGAATTAGAATTCATGAAAACTGGTAGAATGTATACTTCAGAAATTCTCAATAAACATTATCAAAATTAGAGAGCGGAGGGAGGGAGTTGAACCCCCTTATACCGGTAACTGCTTCTTCACAGGCTATTGCCTCAAAGTACCGATATTCTAGTCAGTTTTGCAAACTGCAGCCGGTCGCATGGCCGTTTTGCTACCTCCGCAAATGATGTTATTAGAATTAGAGAGTTTATTTATAAAAAGTTGAAATTTTGATTTTTAGAAAATTATAATGTTGTGAATATGACTTCTGCAGG
>CAZKOV010000004.1:0-2727 GCA_964554465.1 uncultured archaeon | reverse complement strand
TGAGAATTTCCTCTTAACATCAAATCGTAAGGAAGGGACCTTTCCGGCCTTCTCATATGCCAGAAATTCTGAGCAACATGAATGTTTGTATCCACTTGATACGCAGCCCTCTTAAGGTTTTCTTCATCTGTTTTTAGATTTTCTGGAAGTTTTCCTGCAAAACCGCCACCGATTGCTATTGTGTTATAACTATCGCCTACAGGAACTATACTTCGTGGATGCATTCCACAATTCAACATTAAATTGGCTTCATCAGATAATAATAAATCTCCCCGCAGGAGCAAATTAGAAATCGATGGAACTGCAATGAGTTCGCCTTGGAACTCTTCATGGAGATTACTCAGCCATTTTATGGCCTCGGATGTATCCTGGCCTCCTAGATATACTATGTTGTTTACCCTTTCCTTTTTTGCATAATCCAATAAAGGCGATAGAGATTGATCTACATTGCCGCTATATAACAAAGTTTTAGCCATTAATTCACCATAAGTTGTTACTTTATAATAATTAATTAAGCTTTATAAACCTTTGTTAATTTACTTCAAAATATAGCCTTTCTTTGCAAATATCTTTTTCATTTTAAGGGCATCATCTTCCAATTCAGGTGATTCGCATATGATGTTGATGTCCAGTTTGTTCTTCAGTATTTCATCTGCCAACTTGTCAAAAGGTGGCTGGTTCGATGATATCGGAAGGTGCCTCCTTTCTCCTTTTTCCGTATATTCTATGCCTGAAAAATGCGTATGATGCACATCTATATCCAATTCTGATAAGCATTCTATTATTCCTTTGTAGCTTATCATTCCGCCGTTTCTGGCATATAAATGGGCCCAATCTATGACAGGCACGCATTTTTCAATCTCCTGATTTAATCTTATCACCTCTTCAATCGTGCCGAACTGACTTTGTTTTCCTGTAGTTTCTATGCCAAGCGTGGCATTCCAGCCGTTCTTTTTTATCTCGCTGGACATATCTTTACAGGCATTCCTTATCCTCTTATATGCTTCTTCCTTTGAGAGTTTTGTATAAAAACCGGCATGAAAAACGACTATATGAGCACCCATTATATCGGCCTTTTCGCAAGAATCGAGAATACGTTTCATACTTGCATCAAGCTTTTCCGGATTGCACAGGTTGATATAATAAGGAGCATGGACGGAAAGGCGCACTTTATTCTCTTCCGAGACATTTCTCGCTTCCCTTGCTGTCTTTTCGCTCATCCTTACTCCATAAGTAAACTCGACTTCCATAGAGTTGAGACCGATTTCTCTCACAACCCGAATACCTTCAGGAACTGAAGTAGCTTTTTTTGGTGTACCGGCAGGGCCAATAAAAATTTTCATAGAAGCATCTATCTATTATTTGGAATTACCTAATAAAAAATTTCATAATAAGAACTTTAGAAGTATCTCGAGAACTATAATAATTATTGAAAATCCGATTACATGTTCCGGTCTGAACTTTACTTTTGCTTCTGATTCATCGAAATATCTGATAAGCCCCGCCGTTGACTGGGGCATCATGCCCTGATTCTTTTTTGCCATACTATATCACTGGTTGATTTAATTTATATATTTGTAATTCCCGCTTGCTTTATGAGGTAACATAAAGGATGTTCGTACTGTGCCGGAAATAGCCCGCTTTCTGTACTTCCCACAAGAGTTTGTGAAGGAAGGTTGCAGCATTTGTCTATGCAGCCATACTGGCCTTGCACCCCTGCACTGTAAAGCCGTTTCATCAGCTTATCGGGAACTTCCCCCTTTCGGGTTCATCATTAACCGAAAGCAGTATCGTTTCTGCTCCTTACAGATGGGATCTCTCTCATCCATATTACTATGGTACAGGTAACGGGTGAGCGGAGCTTCCTCCCCTAGGGGAAAGCTGCTTATCCGGCTCAGCTTGAACTAAGATAATTATTTTCCGAAGGATTTAAAAAGGCAAAATTCTGTAATTAATCTACCAATTTCGCGAATTTCATTTTTTCATGAACTCTTCTGAGAATTCCAGGTTCCATCGTGGTTTCTATATAGAAGGTTTTCCCGTCCGGAGTTATTCTGCGGCCAGCGGTTTCGATCTTATGAAGTTCGCCATCATCAGAAAGGAGATAATCACCCATTTGAGGCTCAAAATTACCCACTTTGAACTTTACTTTCCTTCCGTCTCTTTCCAGTTCCAGAAGTTCGAATTCCTCTTCCATAGTAAATTGTTGTATTTTGTATTTATATATGTTACTATTATACAGTGATTTTAGTTAATGAATAAAAATAGAAAGGCATAGAACAGATTCTCCATACTTCGGAATGACATTGACGAGTCAATGTCTAACCTCTGTTGAATATATAGACCGCTCGGACGATTAGTAATCGTAGACTGAACACCTCGTTACCTAAGTGAGTACATCCCGATTCTATCAAACCTGTCGTCTACAGGGTCCTCCAGCTCGCACCGATAGTTGCCTACCAGATAGAGCTATGGCTGTCTCTTTTCAGGAGCGGCTTCAGGCTTAGATGCTTTCAGCCCTTATCCGCGGCGGCGTAGCTACTCAGCAATGCTTTCACAACTGATCCACCAGAGGCCACAACGCGTTGTTCCTTTCGTACTGAACGCGCTTTCCCCTCAGACAACCAACACTTCCAGTAGATATAGACCGTACTGGCTCGCACCGTACTTAACCCAGCTAACGTGACTCTTTGATGGGTGAACACCCCCACCCTTGGGCGCTGCTGC
>CAZKOV010000003.1:4013-30290 GCA_964554465.1 uncultured archaeon | reverse complement strand
AGCAAAGAAAGGAACTGATCACGATAAGTCCCGAAGATAATATTTTAGGTGTCGCGAAGAAGATGATAAAACTTGGTGTAAAAAGATTCCCTGTAGTCGATAAAGAAGGAAAACTCGTGGGGGTTATATCAGAAAAGGAAATACTTCTCGTTTCACCGGAATTAATAGAAATACTCTCTGAAAAATTAAAAGAAAAAATCAAAGCCGTCCCTGGATATGCAACAGAATTGTCTGGTCTTTGTGAAGCATGCGAGCAGTATTCAGACAACCTTGAGAATATAAACGGCAGATGGATTTGTCCAGAATGCAAAGAAAACAGATAAACAAAATATTTTTTCGTTCCTATAAAATTAATATATGGCTATATTAAATTAGATAAAATGAATTCCGAATGGTGGCAAATTGCAATTTTCACTCTTTTTTTAATACCGGTTTTTGTTGCGGCAGAAGAATGTGACATTTCAGTTCCCGGTTACTTTAAGAACGGGGATGCACAATCGATTTTCATTAATATCAGCGATCTTAATCCTTATTCAGAATCAGCAGTCTCGGTGGCATTAGATCTTAACTATACCGGCTATGGATATATTCTTATAGATAATGAATGGATACATTTCTCAAAATACCCTATAATAATAAACCAACAAAACAGTTCCATCTTTTATGATGAAATAGATTTCAAAATAAACGGAACAACGGATAATATTAAAGAAGGAATTTTGAAAATATTATTGAAAAATAAAAATGGGTCTGCATTTAATTTATTTTCTTCCGGAATTCACATTTTCAATGAAAGCGAAGAGGGTTTTATTGAACTTTTTTGTGAAAAAATGAATTTCACATACATTGAAGTGAAAAACAAAAACCTTTTACAACACAGATTTAACCCTTCTTTTTATACAATATTAAATGAAAAAGGCGAAGTATACTATCGTTTTCCTGTACTAGTAAACAATGATTTATTAATAAATGATTTTTGCCCCGAATTGAATATTAGCAGTACATATTTCAACGTTTCAAAAAATGAAACCGTCAGGTTTGGAAATCTTTATGACATGGAATTGGAAATCATAATAGATGATAAAATTTATCCTAAAATAAAGCATGAAAATATTTTTAAAATAATTAATAATGACCATAAAACAGGAGAGAAGGAGAATATAGACGTTTTTGTTAAATACGAAATAAAAAATAAAACAGATAATAGAACTTATACCTACAATTTCACTAAAAAGGGAATCAACTCTTATTCAGCTACCGATACCGGAATATTGAATCTGGAAGAGGGTGAGTACGAAATATGCGGCTCTGTAGAGAAACTGGAATCTAAAGGAATGAAGGCGGTTGATCCTCTTTTATTCAATAATTTTATATGTAAAAACATCAGAGTATCTTTCGAGAAAAACAACGATTCATGCAGCCCCTCTATCGAGATCGCATTTAATGAAGCGTCTATAACAAACACAATCAATTTCTCTGCGAAAATACAAAACTTCACAAAAAATAGTTATTTAATAAAAATTATCTCAGAAAATATCTTTACCGGAGAAAAGGAAGAATTTCATTTCCTGACCGATGAAAAGGAGAATCCGTTTGAACTGGAATTTCAGGATTATTCCATATACAACGTTACAGCAGAAATAATAGAAACCACATGCAACGACATAGATACTACCGATAATAAAGCTTATGCGACCTTAAATATTATAGAATCCAGTGATTTTGGAATCGATTCCTTTATAAAAAATGAGACCTATAAAATCGGAGAAAAAATCAATTTTCCGGTTTATTTTTATAATGGACTTGATTTTGAAAATGATTTCCAGATTAAATTATCCTTAAAAAGACAGACAAAGGACGGGTGGGAAGAAACAGAGATTTTAAATGAAACAGAAATCCGAATGAAACCGTTTGAACTTTCTTATTTTATTTTTAATTGGTCAATCCCAAACGAATCCATAACAGGTTATTATAAAATTCAGGTGAATATGGAAAATAATGAAACAACAAGATATTCATATTCATATTTTTCGATTGAAGGAATCCCCGATATGGGAAATGAATTAATAGAAATAATGCACTCTCCCGATAACATGTCTTTCGGAGATATAGGATCTGTTCTGGTTTATTTCTATTCAGGGAATTATAATAACATCAACGCCACCTTAGTTGCATATATTAACAAGTTTCTTGATGAAAATAAAACCAGATACGCGGCAGTTGATTTTGATTTAACAATTCTGCAATCAAAGATATACGAATCGATGGCTTCTGTCACGATACCAATAGAAAGAGGTAAACATTATTATTTATCACTTCCACTTTTCATAAATCCGAATTGCAACGGTAACTATAAGACCGGTTTGTACAGGGGCTATGCAAGGTTGTATCTTTCCGAAAATAAGAGGAAATATGAATCCGCGGATTTCATCTTGGAGCTGAAAGATGGTTCAGGAAAATTATGTAACAAACAATCCCTTTCCGGAAGTTCGAAAACAAAAATGATAAACATAGATTCCGAAACCGAGAACGGAGTTTCCGGAATAAAATCTCCAGAAAAAGTTTTTTCCGGGGAGGAATTCGAAGTGAGCATTGATCTCGAAAATAAAAATGAAAATTTCAGTATAATAGAAGTTTATTCCTATGTTTTCGAAGGCAACAAACTTCTTTCCCTTGGATTTGGAAACGACGAATGGGGAAAATCGTGGACAGCTAACAAGATCAAATTGGAACTATCTCCGCATAGCGGAAATACAATAAAACTGAAAAACAAGGTGAAAGAAGATGTTCCTTCAGGAGAATACACCCTGCGTGTCAGAAAAATAACAAATGGAAAAAAGGAGGATATGGATACAAAAATAACTGTTTTGAAAAGACCGGAATATTCCCGAAATGAAAACATTTCTGGGGACGCGATAACTGAAAACGGTGTTCATGTTAAAACGTATAATCTGACAAAAAACGATACTATAAACAAATCTGATATAAATTTAAAAGAAAAATCAGAATATAATGGAATTCCAACAGGTGTCATTACAGGTAAGAGCTTTGATATATCTTTGCTCGATATTATAATTGCCTTGCTGAGAATATTCATCTGATGGGCCCGTAGCTCAGTTTGGAAACTTTGAATGAAGCAGATTGTATCTGCCTCGGTCGGCAATAGAGCACTTGCCTCCTAAGCAAGGGGTCGGGGGTTCAAAAGCCGCTAACAGACAACGAACATCATCAATTTCACATGAAATTTGTGAAGGCGCGGCTGAAGTTCCCTCCGGGTCCGTTTAGTAACAACAAAGGTTTATAACGATTCAGGCACAAATAATGTATATGGGCCGTATAATTGCTGTTGCTTCTGGTAAAGGTGGTGTCGGGAAAACTACGCTTGTCTCCAATCTTTCAGCTGCGCTTGCCAGATACAATCAATCTGTTATAGCGGTCGACGCGAATATCACAACATCGAATTTAGGTATACATTTAGGCGTCTCACTTTATCCTGTAACACTTCACGATATCCTTGATGGCGTCGCGGACGTCAGTGATGCGTTATTCCATCATGAGCACGGTTTCAGAATATTACCCGGCGATATATCGATAAGAAAGCTGAAGAAATTCAATAAGAAGACGGTCGGGAATACACTATATAAACTTTCAGACAAAGCCGATTTCGTCTTGATAGATACCGCGGCGGGTCTCGGAAAAGAGGCAACCGAATTTGTAAAAGCTGCCGATGAACTGATAACGGTAACAAATCCAAACCTCCCCGCAGTTACTGATGCATTAAAACTGAACACTATAGCCTTAAGCCATGAAACAGCACCTTTAGGTGTGATTATAAACAGGATTATGAATCATCCGTCCGAAATGAAAGCTGAGGAAATAAGCAATTTCCTTAATGTTCCTATTCTGGGAAAGATACCCGAAGATAAAACCGTCCATAAATCCGTATCAGCTAAAATTCCAGTGATAGCTTACGCACCCAAATCACCGGCTGCCCAACATATCAGATCTATCGCGGCTTATCTTGTAGGGGAAGAATATAAGCCAAGACGATCTATTTCTCATGCTCTTTTTGGCTGGAGAAAATGACTGGGACGGCATTATACAAATAAATAAGTAGAATACTTAAATATATGTAGTTTAATTTTGAAGAATGAATGAAATTGACATCCTGATATATTTAGGAAAGCAGGGTGCCTTCTCATCACCTTTGCCCGTAACAACATCAAGGATAGGAAAGGCGCTTGGCGAGTCGCAGCAGAATATCAGCAGATGGCTCATAAAAATGGAAAAAGAGGATTTAATTTACAGGAATATGGGAATAAAGGGCTATCTTGTCCAGATAACACCTAATGGAGAAAAAACGCTCCAGAAATTAAAAAACGATATAGAACTCGCGTTGGCTAAAAAAGGAAAAATTAAAATCAGGGGGGAACTTGTAACAGGAATGGGTGACGGTCAATACTATATGAGACTTAAAAAATATTCAGATCAAATAAAGAAGAAATTCGGTTTCAAGCCATACGCCGGTACATTTAACATAAAATTAACAGATATGAAAGAAATAAGACAGAAGGAAAAGATTATAGCCTCCAAAGGCATTGAGATTCCAGGATTCCGAGAGGGAAACAGAGTCTTCGGCGCCCTTAAATGTTTCCACTGCACTCTTGAAGGAGGAAAATGTGCCCTTGTCATCCCCGAAAGGAGCCACCACTCTTTCGATATAATGGAAATAGTTGCTCCCGAATTCCTCAGGGATAAACTGAAAATAAAAGACGGGAATGCAGTAAAGATAGAGGTCGATTTGAATGAAAATCTTTAATAAGGACTCAAAGAATCTGGCTCCCAAAATAGGAGCAATAGCGGTCATGTTTGCAGCATGCATGTGGGGCTTGGACGGAGTCGTTCTTAGACCGTCTCTTTACCATCTTGATGTCTCAGTGATAGTTTTTCTTGAGCATTTCATTGCTTTCATTATAATGTCAATAGTATTGTTTCGTGAAATACCGGCCATAAAAAACATCAAGAAAAACGAATGGATATCCTTTTTCTGGATAGCGCTTTTCGGAGGAGCCATCGGAACGATGGCGATAACACAGGCACTGTTCCTTGTGAATTTCGAACATCTTTCCGCGATAGTGATATTACAAAAGCTCCAGCCTTTATTCGCTATACTGCTTGCCGCGATAATCCTGAAGGAACGTCCAAGAAAGATATTTTATTTCTGGGCAGTTCTGGCCTTGGTTGGCAGTTATTTCATAACGTTCGGGTTCGAACAGCCCGTATTTAATGGTAATGCGATGTTTATCGCCGCTTTACTATCGCTTCTCGCCGCGTTTTCGTTCGGTTCATCGACAGTTTTCGGGAAGAAGGTGCTCGCGAAAACAGATTTCAAAATCTCAACCTATGTCAGATTCGGACTCACTTCACTGATAATGATAATTATAGTCCTGTTGACTGGGAGTTTTGTAGGGTTTGCTGCAGTCGATACAGGGAATTTACTGACACTTTTCATAATTGCAATTACTACGGGCGGAACGGCAATATTTATCTATTATTACGGCCTGAAGAGGGTCATGGCATCAAAAGCAACGATTTATGAATTGGGTTTTCCCGTAACCGCTGTAGTCCTTGATTATATTATTCATGGAAGTATAATGTCCCCCGGTCAATGGCTTGGAGCAATTCTTATTATAGTCTCCATGATTATGATAGTCCGTGCAAAAAATACTTCTGTCAATAATATTAAATCCGGAAAATAATTATAACCATGAAATTCTTTGAGCATATCTTCTGCCGGAAAAAAGTTGCAAGAAGGAATTTCATAATATTCAGCATACTGCTGAACTGTGCTGGACTGGCCGTTGTTTTATCTTCAATGATCCTTCAAAGAAGCACCTATTACCTAATCATTTATCTTGTTGCAGGCGCAGCCGGCTTGGTAATAGAAACAGTAGGAACTCAGCTCAGCTGCTGGGAATATTACAACAGGGACAAACCACCTTGGATTAGTTTTTTCGGCTGGGGATCCGCGGTGGCGATAGTGCTATTTGTGATTAATTTTTTTGGATTAGTTTAGAATTATTTTTTAAAAATCGAATCCAAATCAACCTCAAACCCTACGACAGGATTCTCGATTTCCCAGTTGTTCAGGACCCGAGGATTAACCTCTCCCAAAATACCTATGATCTTTGCACCCGCCATGATTTCAGCACAGCGGCCTTTTATGAAGCTCGGATTCTCCGTTTTCCTAAACTTGTAATTAATTCCTATGGCTCTCATTAACGCGTCTATAATTGAAGCCACCTCTTCATAAGTGACCTGTCTTGCGGTAATTCCGCAGGCCAGTCTTTGGTTGTCCCTGTATCTGGTTTCAGCCCTTTCATCGGGAATTACGCATGTCCCGATTTCAAAGACCTTTTGCGGGATTTCATAGTGTTTGTTCTTTGAGAAGAATTCAAGAATTCCGGGTAAAACGGTCTTTCTGAAAATCGACCAGTTCATGCTTACAGGATTTTCAAGTTCGCATACATCTTCTTCTTTCATGCACATTTTTTTGAAAAGATTATCCTTATTCGTGAGCGTGTATGATAAAATCTCCTGAAATCCTAGGCCTACCACGATTTCCCCAATTTTGTCACCAAAACGGGCAAAAGAGTCAAGACCACCTTTTGTTTTTATTCCGACTGAAAGAGGCTCTATTTGGTTATACCCTTTTGATATCAGTATGTCCTCGACAATGTCTCTCTGGTGCATTATATCCTGGCGGTAGGCCGGATATTCGACGTGGATTTCGTCTCCTTTGATTTCAACATTGTAACGAGCCGTCTCGAGGAGTTCCTTGATATCCTTATCAGATAAACCGAGTCCCGTAATTTTGTTTATATAATCTCTTTTTACCTTGAATTTTTTCGGTTTCAGTTGCGGTGTTGTTATAGTCTTATCCGGATAAACGACATCAACTGTTTCAATTTTACCTCCCCTATCCGCGAGGGCACAGACAAAAACGTTAATGGCTGTCATGAGAATATCGAGATTGAAACCGCTCACTTCAATGAATACATCTTCCGTATGTTCAGTTACCTTACCCGTGTAATCGGAATTTATTATAGGGGGCAAAGAAAGGACATTTCCTTTATCATCTATGAAAAGGGGGTATTTATCATACCCTTTAAGAAGATGGCCATATTCCTGGCCTTTTGGATGTTCCTTCAGGATCTGGGCAGGAGTCATTTCTTTCTCAAACCTCAAAGGTATGAACTTGATTCCGGTAGGAGAAACTGCCTTGAAGGTTACATTGCCCTTGATTTTCCTGTAATCATAAATACCCGTTGATACGTCCCTCCTGTTCCTCCCGAAAGTGCCATCAACCTTTTCCTGAAGCTGTATCATCTGTTTCAGGAATTCATCTGTTATGGTTAAATTACGCACAACAGCGCAGACTGTATAAGGTCTCACATTCTTTACACTTTTTTCAACCTTGACAGTAAGACCCGATTTTTCCGTTTTATATTGTGGCAGTCCTTTCTTTCCGTATCTGCCGGCGATCTCCCTCGCGGTGCCTTCCGCACTCCACAGGTCAGGACGGTTGGTGTCCTTTGAATCTATCTTTATTTCGTCCCCCTCAAACCCGTCTATTTCACCTTTTGCGAACATTATCGCTTTTGTTTTCAATTCTTCCTTAGGAATACGGGTTCCAGCGAGACTGCATAAATCATGATAAGATATTTCCAATGTAGGCATCAGACCACCCTTTGCTCCCTTAGCCATTTAAGGTCATCGCTGAAAAGATACCGGATATCCTTGATTCCCAGTTTATACATGGCCAGCCTGTCTATTCCGAAGCCCCAAGCAAGAACAGGAGATTTCACGCCGAGGGGCTCTGTTAACTCTGGGCGGAAGATACCGGCACCGGCAAGTTCAATCCACCCCAATTCCGGATGTTTGGCTGATATCTGGACAGACGGCTCTGTGAACGGGTAATAATCAGGATAGAATCTCACATCCTCGGCTCCTGCTATTTCCATTACCAGGTCCCGGAGAACACCGAGCATATTTCTGAAAGTCATTGACTCATCAATAATGATACCGTCCATCTGATTGAACTCTACACCATGAGTTGCATCGATCACGTCAGGACGGAAGCAACGCTTTATTGCAAAATATTTACCGGGAATTTCAATCCCTTCCCCTAACTGCCTTGCAGAACATGCGGTTCCGTGAGCTCTCGGCATAAGTTGTGCAGCTTTTTCAGGACTCCACTTATATCCCCATCCGGTGGAACCGGTTTTCCATCCATCTTCATGAGCAGCTTTTACATTTGCAATTATCTTTTCATTGGGCAACTTCCCTTTTTTCGTCCCCTTTATAGAATAGGTCTGCGTCCAGCCCCTTGAAGGATGATTCTGTGCCTGAAAAAGGGCATCAAAATTCCAGAATTCAGTCTCGATTGTAGGTCCTTCCATCTCCTTGAAACCGAGTTCAAGAAGCTTTGCCTTGAATTCATTAATGAAAACATTATAAGGCTGGAATTTCCCCGGGTAAATAGTCTTACCGGTTGCTTCCACATTATAAGGTTTCATCCTGACTTCTTTCCATAAACCCGTTTTAATCAATTCAGGAGTTAATTGAGTTACCTTTTTTCCGACAAAACCGCGTGCCTTTTTTTCTGCCGTTTCTTTTTCTTCGAGAATAAGTTTTCTCTTCAGTAACAATGAAATCGTTTCATCAGAAGGTTTTTCCCCCTTGGAAACCATTTTTAATCCTTTTTCACAATCCGTTTCAGAGCAAGGTTTATTCGGAACAAGATTATCTTTCTCTACCTTTATCCATCCGTTTTTCTTAGCCCATATCAATGCTATGTTGAAATCTTCCATTCTTTTTCTTGCGATTTCTATGGACATACGACCTTTCAGAAGTTCTGCCAGTCTTTTCTCAGGGAGTCCTTCTTTCAGGTATTTCTTGCCTTCTTCGGTGAGTTGATACATAAACAATGGTTGGCAATTTAAGCTTAAATGTATTCTATTTTAATGTGAAAACATGAAATTGAAAGGCAAAACAGTACTTATTACCGGAGCAAGTAAAGGTGTTGGTAAGGAACTTGCTCTGAAATTCGCGCGAGAGGGCTGTAATCTCATTTTGAATGCACGAGGAAAAGAACTATTAGAAAATATAGCCAAAGAATGCAAATCTTTCGGAATTGCATGCAAAACAGTTGTTGGTGATATAACACTACCTGAAATATTATCATCTTTAGAAAAAACTGCAAATGAAACAGGTTTAGATATTTTAATTAATAATGCTGGAATGATAATTGTTCAGCCTGTAGAAAAGAACACTGAGGAGGATATGGAAAAAATTTTCAATCTAAACATTTTTGCTCCTATTAACTTGACTCAGAAACTTCTCACTTTGCTAAAATATAGAAACGAAGCGCAGATAATAAACATAGTTTCAAACTCGGGACTTGAAGGAAGACCTCAAATGTCTTTGTATTGCTCAACCAAATTCGCTTTAAAAGGATATACAGACAGCCTAAGAAAAGAGACTAATAAATGCAATATAAAAGTTCTTGGGGTTTATTCTGGAGGGCTAAGAACAAACCTTTTTGACGAAATAGAAGAGCACGATATGTCAGGATTCATGGATCCAAAAGAGATTGCACAGATAATAGTAGACTCTTGCAAATTAAGTAAAGATGCATCAGTAGATGACCTTATAATAAATCGTACCAACAAGTAGAATTACACTCACAAAAAAGGGTCCTTAGATAATTTGTTGAAAGTAAGATTTTTATATGTTACACCAATAATATGGCATGGTAAAAATTAACAAGTTCATATTCGTTGTTGGGGGTGTGATGTCCTCTGTCGGTAAGGGAGTCGCCGCTGCTTCTATCGGGAAAATACTCCAGTCAAAAGGTTACAGAGTCGCGAACATCAAAGCGGATATGTATGTAAATGTTGATGCAGGGACAATACGCCCTGCGGAACATGGAGAGGTATTTGTCGGAGAGGATGGGATAGAGGCAGATCAGGACCTCGGGAATTATGAGAGATTTACAGATCAGATATGCACTATTGACAACTACATAACTACTGGACAGGTTTATCAGGAAGTCATCAGGCGTGAAAGAAACCTTGAATACGAAGGGGAAGACGTCGAGGTAGTCCCCGACATACCTAAAGAAATCATAAGAAGAATAAAGGCCTGCCAGCAAAAGAACAATGCGGAAATAACAATAATAGAATTCGGAGGAACGGTCGGTGAATATCAGGTGTTGTTATTCCTTGAAGCTGCAAGAATGCTGAAGATGAAGAACCCCGAAGATGTTTATTTTATAATGGTAAGTTATCTCCCCACTCCATCACTTTTGGGAGAACAAAAATCCAAACCTACCCAGTATGCAATACGGACATTAAACTCTGCCGGAATAAATCCTGATTTCATATTATGCCGTGCAGACAGGCCGGTGGCGGATAATATAAAAAAGACAATCAGTGTCGTCTGCAGTCTTCCTAAAGAAAGAGTGATATCGGCTCCTGATGTTTATTCAATTTATGACATTCCCGTTAACTTTGAAAAGGAAAATCTAGGAGAAGTCATGCTGAACTCCATGGGTCTGAAACCCAGAATAAAAAACATGAAGGACTGGATAAAATTTTCCAAAAAGATAAGAGCTCTCAAAAAAGAAGTCACGATAGGTATTGTAGGAAAATATTTCAATTTCAAGTCATGTAAAGATACGTACATTTCTGTAATAGAATCGATTAATCACGCTTCGTGGTTTTATGACAGGAAGCCTAAAATATTATGGCTTGATTCAGAAAAATACGAAGAAGATCCTGAAAATTTGAAAGAACTCGATGACGTTGACGGAATTATAGTGCCCGGTGGATTCGGGAGACGCGGAACCGAGGGCATGGTTCTCGCGGCAGAATATGCCAGAAAAAAGAAGATACCTTATTTCGGACTTTGTCTAGGAATGCAGGTCATGACTATAGAATTCGCAAGGAATATCTGCGGATTTAAAGGAGCCCACTCAGAAGAACTTGAACCCAAAACTCCTCACCCCGTAATACATCTAATGGATGAACAGAAGAAGCATATGTCTGTAAACAATTACGGGGCTACAATGCGCCTTGGTGCGTATCCATGTGTTCTCAAGAAAGGGACAAATAGCTTCAAGGCATATGGAAAAAACAAAATCTCAGAGCGCCACCGTCATCGTTACGAATTCAATAATAAATACAGGAAAAAGATGGAATCAAAAGGCTTTGTTATTGCTGGTATATACCCTAAAAAGAATCTCGTTGAAATAGCAGAGATAAAAGACCACCCGTTCATGGTCGGTGTACAGTTCCATCCGGAATTCAAGTCAAGGCCTTTGGATCCGCATCCTTTATTCAGGGATTTTATAAAAAATTGCTTGAAAAAGTAAACTTAATCTTTTTTATTCTTCATTCAAAACTTTTCATATGGCAGATTATACAGTCTATATAATAGGAGTAATGATAATTTTACTAGTGGCTTTGGTGTCGTTTTCTTATATGATGGAAAAACCCACCGATATCAAAAATGTCCAGATAACATCTCTTGAATATCTCAGCATAGCGGATATGGACCTCTGGAGTTCAGAGGAGGAATGGAAAGAATTTGTATGCAGGCTTTGTCAGACCGGCAAGGCCGACCACCCCAGTATAGGAAATATAACCTGTCCCAACTATCCCGAGGAAAGTTGTGGTTGTGGAATTAGCATGAAATTGAGTTTCGAAACCGAAATTCAAGAAAACGCGAAGAACGTTTCATGTATCATCTACGTAAACAATAATGAATTTAAAAGATTGGAAGGAGATATCTTAGGGAATAAGAACCACAGCATTCTAATAGGACTTTCGGACGGGGCCCAGATCAATACAAAGAATACGGTAAGGGCTTGCTGTTATTCGGTTTGTGATTCCAAGACGCTGGAAAGTATATGTGATTAACAATAATCAATGTTCAGGACCTCAAAAATCTTCTTTGCCTTTTCCTTACCTATACCTTCTACCTTCATTATCTCTATTATATCGGCGTTGAAAACATTATTCGGAGTTCCGAAGGTTTCGAGAAGATTTTTGCTTAAAACAGAATTTATGTCAGGAAGACCGGAAATAAGGAATTCCTGCATCTCTCTTGTAGAGCGCATCTTT
This sequence comes from uncultured archaeon, assembly GCA_964554465.1. Lineage (GTDB taxonomy): Archaea > Aenigmatarchaeota > Aenigmatarchaeia > QMZP01 > QMZT01 > JAADIF01. The sequence continues at coordinate 18,102 of CAZKOV010000003.1, read as the reverse complement.
TTTGAAACTCTTGCCGAGGGCATTCTGTTTCCTTTTATTTGCTCTCTTTTAGCAATTGAAAAAATCTGATGTGCAGTTTCTCTAATATTATGAGACCATAACGTTGGTATTTTATAGTCTATAGCTATCGAAGAGAATGCTCCCCTAACAGCATTTGGATGTATACCCCTTTCAGAGAAAAGGTCTTCTGTCCTTCCTTCAATTAAAAGAATGGGAATATCAAACGCCTTTTTCATCCTATTGAACTGCTCGAAAAGCCTCTGATCCGTTATAGAAGAGAGAAAATCGGAAACGGTCTTCCTTTCAATACAGACTCTGTCAGAGCATATGTAATCTCCTATATCAAGTTGCTGGAGATCGATTTCAGCTCCAATTTCTAAAAAACCCGATTCCACACCGGAAGCCCTTTCTCTGATATCCATTATTATTTTAATTTTTTGTTCTTCTGAATCTTTCATCAGTATTAAATTTAATTCCAATTTAAATAATATGGTTATGGAAGCAAAGAAAGAATGGTATAAGCTGATTCAAGAAATAAATCGATGCAAAAAATGCGAGCTCTGGAAGAGCAAGAGAAATTATGTAATTGGAAGCGGTAGCGTAAATGCCTCTGTGATGTTTGTAGGGGAAGCTCCCGGCAAAAACGAAGATTTACAGGGAAAACCTTTTGTAGGGAGAAGTGGGAAGTTTCTGGATGGAATGCTGAATTCGATAGGATCTAAACGCGAGGACGTCTATATAGCAAATACTGTAAAGTGCCGCCCTCAGAATAATAATGATCCGAAAGAGTCGGAGAAAAAGAAATGCCTCCCATATCTGCAAAAACAATTAGAACTCATAAAACCAAAAACAATTGTTGCCCTCGGAAGGCATGCGATGGAATATTTTTTCAGAATATTCAAAATCCCGAATGAAAAGATCGGGAAATGTCATGGAAAAATATATTCAGTTAATACCGATTTCTTCAAAGGCAGGTTCATAGTTATGTACCATCCTGCCGTTGCTATATACAATAAAAACAGAAAAGAGGAGCTTATTCTGGATTTTAAGAAGGTAAGGAAATTCTTATAGTTTCCAATCTAATTACTCATCATGTTTAATATTTTCTGGATAATAGGCATCTTAGGACTCATTTTAATAATCTCGGGTCTGTTTTCCAAAACAAGAAGACAGCAGGCTTTTGTTTATATTTTTGGCGGACTTTTTCTCGAGATTTACAGTTTATATCTGGGAGACATTGTTTTTATAGTCCTGCAAGCCGTTTTTACTTTAGTGGCGGTGTATGAGTTTTCCCAGTATTCGAAAAAGAAGGAAAGCTGGTTCAAAAGAATACATATAAGATGATATCAGATTTTTATATGGATTCAGATAACTATATACTATGAAAAGCAAAAATAAGAAGGGCGCTTTCCAGTTAAGTCTAGGTTTTATAATAGGTCTCGTTTTTGCTGTAATACTGCTTACTTTGGCTATAATGTGGATACGCGGTGTATTCACGAGTTTCGGGACCATGACAAACGACCTTACTCAGAAAGCTCAGGACCAGCTCTCTGATACATTCAATACAGGCACAAATAACTTTGCCGTCTACCCGAGTGACTACACACTTACACCTGGAGCAGGTGTCAAACTTTCCGTCGGAATAAAAAATGATGCAGAGGACGGAGCCGTTCATATGTATTCAATAAAGATAACACCATCCAGTGCGAGCAGGAACGTCTTAAATACCCTATGCGGAGAAGGCACAAGTTTCAGTGCTTGCGCAGATGCACAGATGCAGATGAGTAATTGGCTTACGTATCCTGAAGATGTACAATATTCTATTCAACCTAATATGTTCAAGACATGGGATATTGTTATAACAGTACCGAACGATGCTATAAAAGGCCAGTATCTTTTCGACATAGTAGCATGCGATGAGAATGTCGCTGCCGGTAGCTGTGATGCGTTGAGTGCTAACTGGGGAGCGGGAGCAGTTCCACTGACAATAAGTGTGGAATAAACACTTCTTTTCATTTTATTTATTATCCGAAAGCCAATTATAAGTAGGTGCGCATATGAACATGAACTTGCTTTTCGGCATAATATTTGCTATAATAATAATGATGGCTGTATTATTTTTTGGGGTGGGGCAATTCGGGAACCTGACGGATTTGAATACCCAGACAGCGTTTTACAACCAGATAAATGACTTCGAAAGTGCTGTTAAAAAAACAGCGGAAATGTCAATGGGAAGTACACAAAAGTTTGATTTTAACATTCCCAGCACAATGCATAAGATATGTTTTATTGATAGGAATAATCCTGAATCAAATTCCGCAGGGAACTGGGAACTTACGAATATAAATGAAAAATTGATAACAGATTACGATTACAACTTCTTCATCTACGAAACTGAAACAAAATCTGAAGGAAAGAAGATAAATTATCTAATACCACTAGAAAACTTTTGTATAAAGGGAAAGAAGACACTTTGGTTGGAAAACAAGGGACGTTATGTTACTATAAGTGAATAGGGCGGTGCTTTAAATGGACGCCTTCGGCGTGTTCAAGATAGTCTTGGGGATAGTTATATCTGTTTTTATATTGATAATGGTGTATAATTTTGCCAATTCTTATATGGATATAGATACCTCAAAAAGACAAATTTCAGCATTCATGACCTTCGAAAAAAACGTAAGGGATGTTTATGTCAATGGGATTCCCGTGAATTATTCATTTGAAAGTGATTTGTATTCTGCCATAACTTTATATAAACCTCCCCACCTTGTAACGAAGGCAGGTAACATAGATTTTGGCTTCGTTCCATTATTTTTTAGGAAAGGGAGAGAACTATCAATAAGCAGGACGACAAACGATCTCGGATGGTGGAAATTTGATTACGTCACAGTCCTTCCGAAGACAAACATAATATTCATACCAATGGAAAATTCAAATGATATATGGGATACTATAGCTATGATATCTTCATCTTTCCCGGATACAGAAAATATAGAACCTGATATAACTTTTGGTTTTGGGTGTGAAGATGTATCATATTTCCGTCTTGAAAAATGGAAACGCGATATATTTGTCAAGGAGATAATACCCTATATCAACACAATGATAGATTTTAAAGACGAGTGTGTTGAAAGCACAAAAAACGAAGAAGTTGTCATTTACATTTCCGATGAGATGATAGAATTCAAAAAAGGAATTCTGGTCGTTACCGCAGGTCCTTTTTGGGGTCATATGTACACAAACGAATCCGGTGTTCTGAGAGAGTTTGTGTACAAAGACGGATTGGATATAATGTCATTTGCTCTCGGGGGTGAGTTTTATTATATTTATAAAAATAATATCCATTTGAACCAACTAGCTGTCGCTGCGAAACTAAAAAGCGATGAACTGGAATTGTTAAAAACCATATCGACAAGACCCGATTGCCCGGCTTTATATTCAGTCTTTTCAGGAATTCTGCAACAGATATATGACGGAGTCACTGCTGATTACAATGATGAATTAAATGCTGTATTACTATCAGAAAACATCAGAAGGTCTATTGAGTTTTACAAATCACTGGAGGAAACAGGATGCAATTAGGGCAGGCACATATGATGGAGTATATCCTACTTACAGTATTCATAATAATATTAATGATAGCTTTCATGATAATGATGACAGTTTTCCAAATTGGCGGAGTCCGGTCCGAAGGAGCCGAGAATGTATATAGGCAGTCCATAATAATAACGAGATTCGTGGTAAACACGCCATATCTCAACAATCCGCGATTTTCGGACGGCTCGGTACTGGACGATTCAAAAATAACAACAGTAAATTGCACAGAGTTAAAAAAGGTTATAGGCACGGGCTGGTTTGCCTTTGTCCATATACCGGGAGAGCCCGAAGAAATTTTATGTGATGAAACAACATATCCAGACTGCAATAAATGGATAATATGCGACAAAACGGAAATAAGAAGAGAAACATGCGTCCACGAAGTTCCGGTGAATATTTACAGAAAAATGGACGATACGATCGACATAGGAATATTAACGGTGGGTTTATATGGGAAATGTTCATAGTATATCAGACAACAGGACTGGAAGTCTGAGCTTTCCTAAGAAAAAAGGCCAAATGAGTATGCTGGTGTTTGTATTAGGAGTTGTGTTTTTCATAATGTTGGGAACATTTCTCTTCGTATCAAGCATAAAATCACCGGACTCAGATTATGTGAACATGTACGTTCATAATTTGTTACTTTCCACTCTTCGCACAAGCACTGGTTATGGTCATCCCTGCATCTCGGTTTCAGATACCCTGTCTTGTGCGTATCTGACTCCTAACAGGCTGTGCGGCACGGAGAAATGCTCCGATATAGCTGTCGCTGTGGCGGAAGAAACCATAAATAAGGCCATAAAACCAAGTTACGGATATTTCATTATAATTGAGCCGGAAAACTGGGATATAGTAGGGGGCGAAAGGATCATCATTGGGAACCCAGAGATGGAAAAGAAGAGACCCCATTATACGGCAAACGAAAAGATACTCGCATATGGAAGCAATCTCAGAATAGAACTCATTATTGCAAATATTTGAGATTTTTATTTTTATAAGACATCTTTTATGAATGGAAAAAAGGGTCTTCATACAGAATTATGGTTGTTCGGCGAACTACAGCCACGGTGAAATAATAGAGGGAATGCTCAAAGGAGAAGGATTCAAACTTGTAAAAAAGCCAGAAGAATCCGATGTAATAATCATAAACACCTGTATCGTAAAATCCGTTACAGAGAACAAAATAAAGAACAGGATAAAGGTGCTATCAGGCGCATATCCCGACAAAATCATGATAGTTACTGGCTGTGGAGCCGATGCGGAAAAAGAGATTTTTCGGGAAGTTAATAAAAACATTATTTTTGTTTCTTCGCACCACACCGGCAATATCATAAAAGCTATCAGAGAAAAAAGGCCTTTTTTGGGAATAAGAAAAGAAGACAAGTTACTGAAACCGAAACTAAGAAAAAATAAAATAATAAATATTGTTGAAATAAGTCAGGGTTGTCTAGGAGAATGCTCTTTCTGTATAACAAAAAATGCTCGCGGTAAATTGATTTCATACAATATGGACAAAATAATAAAAGACATTGAAAAATCACTGAAAGAAGGATGTAAAGAGATATGGATAACATCCCAGGATTGCGGTTGCTATGGATTTGACAGAAAGAGTGACCTTTGCAATCTGCTGGATAAGATATGCAGCATAAAAGGTGAATTCAGGATTAGACTCGGAATGTCAAATCCTCAATTTATTAAACTGTTCCCCGCTAAGCTGGCTAAGGCACTCAAGAACGAGAATATCTTTAAATTTCTCCATATTCCTGTACAATCCGGCTCTGATAAAATTCTTAAATTGATGAGAAGAGGTTATACAATAAAAGATTTTAGAAATATTATAAAAATAATCAGGAAAGAAATTCCGGATATAACGATTTCTACCGATATAATAGTAGGATTCCCTGAAGAAAATGTCAATGATTTTCAGGAAAGCATGAGACTTCTTGAAGAAACAAGACCTGATATAGTAAACATATCAAAATTCGGCGCAAGACCAGAAACCGAAGCAAAAAAGATGAAACAATTGGATTCCAAGATAATTAAGGAAAGAACAATTGAAATAGGAAAAATGGCCGAGAGAATCAAAAGAGATAAAAACGCGGAATATATAGGTAAAGAATTTTTGATCTTGATTGATGAAACAGGAAAAAAGAAAAAACAGTGGGTTGGCCGGAGCGAAAATTACAAACCAGTTATAGTAAAATCGGAAAAAAATCTAATGGGAAAATTTATAAAAGTGAAAATAAGGAAAGCTTCCGAAACCCACCTTTCAGGGGAAATTATACCGGTATGAAACCAGCAAGTATAGATACTATTGTCGGGATTACGAGAAGGCTGAGCACAAAACCTATTACGCCTATTATCATCGCATGCAATATGTGAATGTCACTAAAGAATAATTTTGTACCTATTATCCATATAATAAGTGGGAGTACTATACCCACGAAAGGTATGAATGAAACAAAACCGTATAACAATCCAGAAAATATAGGCATGTTTATAATATTTATCAAAAGGGCCAGCATGAACGCATGTGTAGGTGCTATTTTTTCATCTTCGTCTCTGGCTATTGTTTTTGTAAGAATTATAATGACTATACCCATGACTATCGTTGATAAAATGAGATTGACAGCCATACCTATAGGATCGCTGAAATTCAACCCCCCAGTGACCGCTGAAAGTACATCCACCATGGTTATTTATTGGTCTGGATTCTTTAAAAATATTAAATTTGCTTTTTTCCGTTAAGTAAGAACTTTTCCGTCTTACTTAAATCCTTAAAGGTGCTCATCTCTTTCCAGTAACCCGCCACTTCCAGAACCTTCACTTTTCTTTCTTTGGCCAGCATGGAAACAGCATCCGTCAATTCAATTTCCCCCCTAGGCGATTTGCCTATACTTTCCAATTTTTTGAATATTTCAGGTGTAAATTTATACATACCGATATTGACTAAATCGGAAACGAATTTCTTCGGTTTTTCTATAATTCTTATAAGAAATTCTTTATCTCTTTCTAAAACACCATACCTTTCAGGATGTTCATTTTTCATTCCGAAAATATAGGTATAATCATCTTTCATATCAGCATTTATCATGTCTTTCTCGGAATATAAGTTATCACCCATTACGACAATAAAATTATCATTACCGGCCCATTCTTTGGCCATGAGAACAGCATGTCCGGTGCCAAGTTGTTCTCTCTGAAAAATGAGAGTGGCATTTATTTTCTCTCTTTTTACAAAATCTTCTATCCTCTCTTTTTTATAACCTATTATAAGCCCGAAATCATCAAACCCTGCTTTCGATAAATTATCAATTATGTGACGTATAAAGGGCTTTCCAGCAACTTCTATCAGAACCTTAGGCCTTTCCAGCGTGAGAGGCCTCATTCTGACTCCTTTGCCTGCGGCAAGAATCAGCGCTTTCATTATTAATCCCCTACGAGATGACCTTTTATTTCAGGATATTTCTTCAGTTCGTCATTCAATATTTTTTTTATTTTTTCAAAGTCTTTTTTTGTCTTACTTTCGAATCTTACCGATAATTCTGCCTGTGTGTTAGATGCTCTTATAAGGCCCCATCCTCCTTTAAATAACACACGGGCTCCGTCTGTCTCAATTACATCATATATATCTTTGAAATGAGTTTTAATCTCTTCAACTATTCTGAATTTTCTTTTGTCAGGACATATTAACCTGTATTCCCTTGATGTATAGTATTTAGGTAATTTTTTGAGGATTTTTACAATATCATCCCTTTTTTCAGATAACAATCTCAATAACCTCAGACTGGCATAGATTGCATCATCAAAGCCATAATACTGATCTCTGAAAAATAAATGACCTGAAACCTCGGCACCGAGCAGTGTATGATATTCCAGCATTTTTTCCTCTACTATGGAATGACCTGTTCTGCATAATATTACCTCGCCGCCGTGCTTTTTAATTTCATCTATCACAGCTTGCGAGCATTTGATGTCAGCTACGACCTTTTTTATTCGATGTTTTTTTTTGATCTCATCAAAAAATAAAGCCAAAAGAAAATCCCCCAGTATCACATCACCATTCCTGTCAACCGCTGTTATTCTGTCGGTATCCCCATCAAAAGCGATGCCGATATCGGCTTTTATTCTCTTAACTTCTTCAATCAGTTTTTGCAGGCATTCTATTTTATTGGAATCCGGAAGATGGTGTGGAAAGTCCCCATCCGAATCCCCGAAAAGTACAACCACTTCTGCACCCACCTCTCTCATGAGTCTGGGGGCCGTTAGTCCCGCAAGACCGTTACCGCAATCCACGACAGTTTTGATTTTTTTCTTTAATTTTACCCTGTTTCTAAGATCGCGTATATAATCTTCTTTTGGGTCTATTATATCCAATCTGCCTTTTCCTTTCTCAAAATGTCCCTTTTTTATTATGTTTTTTATTTTTTGCAGCTCTTTACCATAAATTGAAAGGAACCCTATCGATATTTTGAGTCCGTTTGAATCAGCAGGTATGTGGCTTCCTGTTATCATGCACCCTGCATCCATTTTGTACTTTATTATTGAAAAATACAGAACGGGAGTAGGAGCCATTCCGATATCCAAAACATTACATCCCGTTGATAAAAGGCCTTCCAAGAAATATTTTCTAAGTTCCGGAGAACTTTTTCTGTTATCATGACCTAAAGCAACTTTTTTAAGACCTTTTTTAATAAAATAAGTTCCGGTACCTTTGCCTAACAGAAGAGCAGTTTTTTTGTTAAGTCCGCCTCTACCAAATTTTCCTCTGACATCATATTCCCTAAACATGCCGTCGTTTATCTTCACAAAACCACTTTTTAATATATAAAGGGGGTGTTTATATGTAAAATCAGTCGGTCCTGTTACCATTCAGCAAATTAATTAAAACCTTTGCAACTTTGTCAGGATCATGCCTGAGTATATCAGGATCGTGTTTTCCTTTATCGGGGCGCTCTTCTAATTCCATAATAACATTCGCTTCCACTTTCTTGAAATACGATTCGTCCTTCTCGATATCATCTTTCACAAGCCCAATTCCCTCCTGCTTATATTTTTGTATTGTAATTTCCTTTGGTTTTTTATTGTTGACTATTATATAATCGATTGTCTTCTCCCCTATGTATCTCTCAAGCTCTTTTACATGATTCATGAGCGTGAAGCCCTCGGTCTGCCCTATTTGGGTCACGACATTTGCTATATAGACGACTTTCGCTTTTGTCCTTTTCAAGGCATCTTTCATATCGCCTATCAAGAGGTTTGCAAGTATGCTAGTATAAAGGCTTCCGGGCCCAATAACGACAATATCTGCATTTTTTATCTCTTCAAGGCATTTTGGATAAGCTTTGCATTTGGGTTCGATAAATACCCTTTTAATGTGAGATTTTTTTTTGCGCTTGTATATTTCATAATCAGTTCTGCATGTTGTTCCATCTTCAAGTTCTGCGCATATATTACAGTTTTCTAAAGTCACGGGAAGCACTTGACCTTTTATATGAAGGATATCTCCGGCCTGTTTCACTGCCTTATCAAAACCTCCTGTTATTTTCGTTAGAGCCGCAATGAAAAGGTTACCAAAACTCATGTCGCCAAGTCTGCCCCCGCTTTCAAACCTATAACGGAGGAGGTTTTGAACATCTTCAGATCTTTCGGATAAAGCTATTAGACAATTTTTAATGTCGGCAGGAGGAAGAATTTTTAGTTCCTTTCTTATTATACCTGAACTTCTCCCCGCATCTGTCACGGCTACTATTGCTGTTATATCTGATGTATATTTTTTCAAGCCTTTTAGAATGCGGGATAGTCCCGTACCACCGCCAATACAGACGAATTTGGGCTCTTTTCCGCTTTCTATGTTTTTTATAATAAAAGGCAATTCGCTTATCTTGTTAATTCTGTAATCTGGTTCTTCAAGCTCGTTCTTCGATTTCATATCTTTGTATTTCCCATGAAGGAGTTGTACAGTATTCATTCCCAAACGATTGCCTATCCTTATTTCGGAATGTATCCTGTCCCCGACAACAACAAATGAATCGGCACTAAAACCGGATTCATTTAATACTCTTTCGAAATCGTTACCCTTATCGGGATCCTTTTCAATATCATTTATTATTATTTCGTCAATCTCGGTTTCGAGTTTTAAAGCCTTGATTTTATTGATTTGTCTTTTGTAAAGTCCTGCTGTTATGACAACAAGTTTATATTTTTTCCTTAACTTTCTCAGAGTTTTTAATGTATCCGGAAACAATTCTATTTTCCCGACTTCATCACTATTGTAGACTTTTAGGGCATTATCGACAAATTCCCTTTCTTTTATGTTGAATTCGAGTGCCATTTTATTGAAAACATCACAGCGCGGTCCGAATTTGTTAAAATAATAAATCTGTTTTTCATAAGCCTCGGAAATCGAAAGAGGAAGACCATTGTTTATCATTGATTTAGAGGCTCTGTGCATCGCCTGTTCTCTCAGCACCCCACAATCGAAAAGCGTGTCATCAAGATCAAAAATTATAGCCTTTATCTTGTTCATATAAATCTTCCTTAATCAAAGAACATGCTCATTAGACATTCATTTTTCCCGTTGTAATAATGATCTTTTAGTAGAACTTCGTGTTTAAATCCCACATTTTCATAGAATTTTTGTGCCTTTTTATTTTCTTCATGTGTCAGTACATATAATTTTCTTAAATGAGAATTGTTTTCTTCGTAATATTTTTTTATTTCAGAAATCATGAAAACAAAAAGTTTTTTTGAAACGCCTTTGCCTCTCATTTCAGGGAGGACTACGATTCTATTTAATTCTGACAGCCCATGTTTTGGAAGTCCATGAGAAAGCCACGAAATGAATCCGTTTATTCTAGTTTCAGAAACAGAAACAATGAAATTGTGTCCTTTTTTAAGTTCATCAAAAAAAGCATTTTTTGCTTCATTTAAATTATCCATATTATAAAATTGAATCATTACACTGGCAATATCATTAGCATCCATTTCATTTGCATTTCTTATTTCAATCATTATTCCACCGTCACAGATTTTGCAAGATTTTTTGGCTTGTCAGGATCAATACCCTTTAAATCCGCTATGTGATATGCGAGTAATTGAAGCGGTACAGTGTTTATTATAGGCATGAACTCTTCCCTGCATTTTGGTACATAAATAACATGGTTAGATATACTTTTAATTTCTTCATCACCTTCAGTTGCTATTGTTATTATAAAACCATTTCTTGCCTTTATTTCCTGCATATTGCTCATTATTTTTTTATACGATTCGCCATTCTTGTTAGCTATAAAAACCACAGGCATGTTCTCATCGACTAATGCTATAGGGCCGTGTTTCATTTCTGCAGCCGGATAACCTTCCGCATGAATGTATGAGATTTCTTTTAATTTCAAAGCTCCCTCAAGAGCGACAGGGAAATTTATCCCTCTTCCAAGATATAAAGCGTTATCGTGCTTGTAGAAATATTGTGCAATTTTACGTATCTCATCATTATTTTTCAATATCCGTTCTATTTTTTTAGGAAGTTTCTGCATTTCATTTAGGAAACTCTTATCTATTTTTTTACCCAGTTTCTGATTTATTGAAAGAGCCAGAAGTAAAAGTGCTGTTATCTGGCTCGTAAACGCCTTTGTGGATGCAACGCCGATCTCAGGACCTGCGTGAATGTATATTCCGTTCTCAGACTCTCTTGCAATTGTTGAACCAACGACATTGACTATTCCAAGTGTTTTTGCATCTCTTTTTTTAGCCTCCCTTAAGGCCGCGAGAGTATCAGCTGTCTCCCCAGATTGGCTTATAACAATAACAAGGTCTCTTGAATCTATCAGGGGATTTCTGTAACGAAATTCCGAGGCATAATCGATTTCAACAGGAATTTCACACAATTTTTCAATAAGATATTTGCCTACTATGGCAGCATGCCAGCTTGTCCCACAGGCTGTTATTATTATTCTTTTCATATTCTGTAGAAAAGATATGTCAAGACCTTCGCTAAGTTTTACCTTATCGTTTTTTATACGCCCCAACATCGTGTTTTTAAGGGATTGTGGCTGTTCCATGATTTCTTTAAGCATGAAATATTTGTAACCTTGTTTTTCTATCTGTTTAATGTCCCATTCTATTTTTTGTATATCATGAGGCAGAACTTTTAAGGTCTTATCCATTATTTTAACATCGCTCTTTGTAATAGAGGCTATCTCATTATCTCTTAAATATATTATATCTCGCGTTTTCTGGATAATTGCAGAGACATCAGAGGCAACTATCTTTCCGTTATCAAAAAGTCCTATTATCACAGGACTCCCATTTCTTGCAGCTATAATATTATCTTCTTTATCGTTTATGACGAGAAGACCATATGTGCCCTCAACAAGTTGCAAAGCTTTATGGACTGCCTCTTCTATATCATCATTATAATATTTTTCAATTAAATGTGCAAATAATTCAGAGTCCGTTTCTGATAAAAAAATATGACCGTCTTCACGAAGCATTTTTTTTAATGATGTATAATTTTCAATTATACCGTTATGTACAATGGCAATATCTTGTGTAGAGCTAAGATGCGGGTGTGCGTTTTTTACCGTGACATTGCCGTGAGTAGCCCATCTAGTATGACCGATGCCAATTTTTCCTTTAAGCGGCCTTGAATCGTCCTCACTTATCTTACCCGTCTTTTTTTTAATAAAAATCTTTCCATTTTCTACGGTCGCAACTCCGTAAGAATCATAACCCCGGTATTCCATCTTCTTCAGACCTTCGATTAAGATAGAATAGCTTTCCTCATTACCTACATAACCTATTATTCCGCACATACACTCACGAGATTATAAGAGATTGTTAGGCTCTTTTTAAAGGCTTTTCTGAGAAAAAAATCATAATAAAGGCAATTCCATGCAGTTTTTTATGAAAAGTATTTAAATATTATTATTAATTTATTTATAATATTATATTTTTGGTTATAATATGTCAGAATATTTCTTAATAGAATCCGGTAAGAAAAACAGGATGGGAGAGATAAAAATAGTGGATAAACCGGAAGATATTAAACCTTTATCCAACCCTATTGCATGGAAGCTTCTAAAACTTATGATAACTCCTCAATGCCCCATCGATATGGCAAGAAAAATAGGAATCCACGAACAGAAAATATATTATTATATAAGAAAGCTTTTGGATGCTGATATTATTGAGGAAACAAGAACAGAAAAACGTCATGGAACACTTGCCCGTTTTTATATTCTGAACATAAACGCAATAGGAATGTTACTTCCCGGAGCTAAGATGGAAAAGGCCATTTTTTCAGCTCCGCGATATAACAAGAACATGGAACCTTTCATTATTGATGGCAAACCAAATTTCACAATAGTTGTAGGTTCTCCTGAGCCTCATGGTCCCTTCCGGGCCAGAGCTTCAGACTCGATGTGCGCTATAGATCTTGGACTCTTTCTTGGCTCCTTTACATCTGGAATAGAGAAAGCTAATTACAAATTGGATGTAGAAATGAGAGATAAGGATTTTAAACATAACTTGATTCTGATTGGAGGACCCGTAGCCAACATGATCACCAAGAAGATAAATGAGAAGATGCCCATAAAGATAATGTTAAAATCTGACAGGAATATATTTTCAAGACTTTCCAAGAAATACTATGATAACGACGCCTGCGGATATATAATAGTCACTGATAATCCACTATCGAAAGGAAAAAAGATAATGCTATTTGCGGGAAAAAGGTTTATTGGAACAAGAGCATCAATACTTTTTCTAATAAAGAAATTCGATAAAATTTTCGAAGGAAATAAATTCGACAAGAAAGTCTTTGCACGTGTTGTAATGGGTTATGACATGGATAGTGACGGGATAATTGATGCAGCGGAATTACTGGAATAAACGTTTCCCTTTCTTCCTATTATATGACAGTTTCTATATGTTAAACTATTACAATGTAATTAATAAACAATATTTTATTTAATTACTAAAACCTATTACTGGATAACAATTGAGAATTTAAATCAAAATATTTAAAAGGATTAACAAGTTAAATTAATTGGTTAGCTAACCAAGCCTTTTGGAGGGATAGGTTTGAAGGGGGATTTAGTTGGGAGCACTTTTAAATCTCAGGGTACAGGTACGTCTCTGCTTTTAGTATTCTCAGTAATTTTCATCTCTCTCGTTTCAATATTCGTTTTTGATGCTTTCGCATCCACAGATTTAACTGTTTATACGAGAAAATCCGTATATGATATATATGAACCGGTGACAGTGACTGTTGAAGGTCCCCCCCTCACCGAATTCTATTTTTCAGTATACAACCAGGGCAAAAAGATATTCCCGACAGGAAATCCTCTCTGGAAATTGAATCAATATGGCAACCACTATTTCTATCTGGAAGGATTTCCTGAGAAGGGCATTTATACCGTCAGAGTGTCTACAGAAGACCAGTCTGTGGAAACCGAATTTATAGTAGGGCAAGCATATACAGAAGATAAAC
>CAZKOV010000003.1:0-3913 GCA_964554465.1 uncultured archaeon | reverse complement strand
ACATAGAGATAAGGAAGATTGCAGATAATACCGAAAAGAAACTGGATTGGAAAACCCTTCAGCAAAAAACAATCTCTTCATCGGCCGGATATGTTTTAGATGACGCTGAAGAGGTTATCATAACATACACCACTCCGGGACCTCAAAAAAGAGAGGAATTGATCAATAAGTATAAGAAAAAGGTCGTGGTTTATTCTGATATCCATTATGAAAACATAGAGGCTTTCACGCAAATCGATAACTATCCTAAAGAATCTATCAGGCTTTATCATAATGAAAACGGCAAAAGAAACCCGGTGGAGATAACAAATTACAAGGACACTGACAACGACGGCCTGATAAATGAGATTGAATGGATTGTTCCTCATCTATCGGAACAGAAATATGAAATAATAATCATCAGTGGAGCTGAGCAATTGGATACAAACAGGGAGTTTGTAGAAAATATTTATGAATATGTTAAAGAACAGGACGGGATTTGGAAGTTGATTCCGGAAAATAATTACATAAGAGTCACCTTCGAGAGAAATCTTACAACTAAAAATGATATAACTATCTATGCACGAAGTAATGAATCAGGAAGTGTTGAAGTTTATGAAAAAGATTCTGATTTGAAGATTGCTGATTTTGGGGATATTGGTGAGGATAAGAAGTATCAGATTTTTTTGAGTAATTTAGAGGGAACTCAGGATACATTTGATTTGCTGGTGAAGGGAGGCAGTGTTTGGTTTGATTATATTGTTGATCCTGAATTAGATTTTGAAGATTGGGAATCTTATAGTGATAGTGATACTACATTGTCAGGTTCATCTTGGCAGAACGTTGGGGGTGATAATTGTGATATGCAAACAGATTCAGCAGGAACACCTTCTTCAAATACAGGACCAGATATAGACCATACTCTTGGGACAACTTCTGGGGAATATCTATATCTGGAAACTTCTTCTGGGTATTGTATGGGTTCTGGTCAGTATGCTGAGTTAAATGGAACAGATGTGCTTGATGCAGATTCTTATTCTTATAATATTTCTTTTTGGTATCATATGTATGGTTCTGTTATAGGTTCAATGAATTTAGATGTTTATAATGGGACTTGGCAAAATAGTTATTGGAGTATTTCCGGAGAACAACATAGTTCCGAGACAGACCCCTATGATCAGGCAACAGTTGATTTGTCCGAATTCTCTGGAGATATATATATTAGGTTTAGATTTGTATCTGGAGGAAATTATTATAGTGATATGGCTATAGACGATATAAATATAAGTTATATTTCAAGAAACTCAGCACCAACAACACCAACCAATATAACCTGCGATGGCAATCATAATTGCAATATTACAGTTGATACAGGAGTTGATTTAACTGGAACTGGTTCAATAGATGATAATAATGATACAATAACTTATTTTATTGAAGCCTCTTTGCAAAATATTACAACCGTTACAAATACAACAGCTGTGGATATGGCAGGAGAAGGAGGAGCTGCAGGAACTAATTATATTGAAAAAGCAGGGTCAGACACTTATAATACTAGTTCTTCTTCAACATTATCATTTTCACATACTTTGGTTTCTGGCTCTAATCGAATGGTTATTTGCTCTATCGGGGTTGAGAATGGTAATAATGAAATAGATATAGAGACAGTGACTTATGGCGGAGTGGCAATGACCAAAGCTGTTGAGGAGATAGTTAATGAAGGATTTAGGTTTCTCACAGAAATCTGGTATATTAATGAAACAACTTTGGCTGCAATGGGTGATGGTTCAAAGACTTTTGTAAGCACTCTTAACGGAACCCCTACTGAATTATGGCATGTTGCTTTTTGTGCAGAATATACTGGAGTTAATCAGGGAACACCTGAAGCAACAGATACGGCAATAGAGACTGGAACAGCTCAAACAATTACAAATACAATCAGCCCATCAGATGATGCCTGGGTTATTTCAGCAGTTGGATGTGGTAATCAGGGTGGTTCCTATACGCATGGACAATCCCAGGATGAAGTCTATGATGTAGAAGGGGGTGGAAGCACTGGAACTTTTGCTGTTGCAGAGCTCAGGAATGCAAGTGGGGAAACCTTACTTAATTCAACATATTCAGGAACTGTAAACAGGCAGGTAAGAGTTGCTGCATCATTTACCCCTGCGGCAGGAGGAACAGGGGCTACAAACGAAACAAACACATCCTATACAACTTATAATAATGTTAATTCAGATTATGCTTCAGTAAATAATATTACTATTATTGTTGAGGTTGATTCTTATAATCCCGGTGCTTCAGTACAGCAGTCAACAAATGATCCTGATTTACATCTAGAGATATACAATGGAAGCAGCTGGATTATTATAGGAGAATTTGATTTAAACGAAACATATACAGGAGACAGCCTAAACACGACAAATTATAATTTTACTCTAACAATAACAGATGCTTCCATCTTAACTGCATGGCAAAATTCCACAAACCAGGATTTGAGGATAAAAGGAATTTACATGGACTGGTATAATTCAACAATGATAGATGAAATAAACTATACAAATACGTGGGTCGCAATTAACGGCAATAAATGGGTTGAAATAGGCAACCACACAAATGGTTCGACATATACATGGAATACTTCTGATTTAGACGACCAAACAGGGATTGATTTAAGGTGTCGGGCAATTGATTTGGATGGAAGTAACACTTATTCAGATTATTTTACAAAAGGGTCAGATCTATCAATTGATCATACGTTCCCTTTAATTGATTTTACTAGTCCGACTCCCGATGATGAAGATTATTCAGAAAGTAGCTCATTATTTGTGAATGTCAGTGTGACTGAATATAATTTTGGAAACATTAGCTTTAACCTTTATAATGATACGGGTGGAGCCACTTTAGTTAATCAGACTGTTTACACAACAGAAATTTTTAATATTAATTGGACAGATTTGATTGCAGATACTTATTATTATAATGTTAGTGTTTATGATCTGGCAGGTCTAATGAATCATACTGAAACAAGGACACTTTATATTGACCTTGATTACCCGTTAATTGATTATGGAACCGGAACTGCTGATAATTATGCAAACTTAAGTCAAGATAATATTTATGTTAATGTCAGTGTTACTGAGGACAATTTAGCTAATATTACTTTTGTTCTTTATAACACGACAGCTGAAGTTAATTCATCATTTTTCACTGATTCAACAAAAACAATAAATTGGACTGGTTTAAGTGATGGAACATATTTTTATAATGTTAGTGTTTATGATAAAGCCAGTCATTTTAATTATACTTCAACAAGAACAATTACTTTGGACACCACAAGCCCCACCATAAACATAATTGAACCCGAGGATATAGTCTACGGTTACAACGAGAGCCTTCCTTTGAACTACACCGTCAGCGACAACGTCGCCGGTCTTGACAGCTGCTGGTGGAACCTTGACGGCGGCTCAAACACGAGCATAACCTGTGGCCAGAACACGACTTTCGATACCGATGAAGATGCCCACGTACTTTACTTCTATTCCAACGACACCCTCGGAAACCTCGGAAGTGATAGTGTCTCCTTCTCAATCTCCGTAACAGGGCCCGCAATAAATCTTAACTACCCTGAAGATGGCGCATTCTTTGATGCAACAGGATCATTCCAGTTCAATTACACCCCTGTCGATCCTGACGGTGTTGATACGTGTAGACTCTATGGAAACTGGTCAGGAGGATGGCATGCAAACGCGACAGATGATGCTATAGAGAACAACACGATAAATACATTCATAACAGACATAAACGAAGAAGGCTCGTTTGTATGGAATGTCGAATGTAATGACACAATAGGATGGAGTTCATTCCATTTCGAAAACTACACACTCACCATAGATACAACTTACCCCTTAATCTCATTCGGTGACGGAACAGA
>CAZKOV010000002.1:2934-34949 GCA_964554465.1 uncultured archaeon | reverse complement strand
TTTTCAATCTCCATTCCGCAACTGCCTGTGTAACCTGTTGGGCCACATAAGCTCTTTCTTTTATAATCTGTGCTCCTTCTTGGAAAAGCCTGCCGCATTTAGCTTCAGCTTCCTCAACACCTAAACCTTCAAGATATTCTTGGCATCTTAACTCTTCCCTGAACATCTTCTGACATGTCTCTAGAGGAGTCCTTGAAAGCCTGTTCTTCTGCATGAAATCCACACAGACCCTTAATCTTGTATCTATTACTTGGTTCTGTGTATTTACTCCTGTTACTTCAGGTTCGTTTGACCCCATTTCACCAGAATCGTTATAAAGCCCAGGTTGTCCGGAATCCTGATTACCTGCACCATAAGGTGCGTTGTTTCCTTCTGCCAGTATACTCACAGAGAAAACACTAAGTACAAAAACGGCCATCACGAAAACGGCTAAAATATGTTTCATTTTTTCACCCCTTTCTTTGATTTTATAATCATTTAAAATCAAGTTCGGGAGGTTAGTATATAAACACACTTTACAAAACCCGTAAATCCAACACTTTACAAACTTTACAATACTTTACGTAACTTTAGATTCTGAAAATATTTAATTCCCGGAAAGCAAACTAAAAACATGAAAAAGATATTCTTGGTTGTTTTTATTTTTTCGGTTATTTTGCTTCTAATGCATAGTACGGATGCAGCGGTTATACGCGGTATCGTATATGACATGGAACTGGAGCCGGCACAGGACGTGATGCTCAAGGTAAACACGATTCCCCAGCAGACATACATCTCAAAAGACGGTTCATATTCATTTGAGATCCCGAACGGAAATTATCTGATCGAAGCCGTCCAAGATTTAGGATACAAAAAATGCACTGCTGCGGAGAACATAACGGTGACGGGGGACGGTGAGTTCATACTTGATCTGATATTGTTCCCGGATATATCGGAAGAACAACACCTGCTCGACGAAGATATAGATTTCTCCAACATACTGGAAGAAGAAAATCAGGAAGAGAACTGGTTTTATTCAGTCCTCACTATTGCGATAATTCTGATAGTCATAGTGATCTTGTACACGGTTTACAGGTCAAGAAAAGTGAAAAAGAAAAAAACAGTAACGGAAGAAGAATACGATCCCGCAGAAAAGGTCATCGGATTCATAAAGAAGGAAGGCGGCAGGACAACGCAAAAAGAGATAAGAAAACAGTTCCCTCTCTCTGAGGCAAAGATAAGTCTTGTCCTGACAGAACTTGAGGACAAAGGAGCAATAAAGAAGATCAAAAGAGGGAAGGGGAATGTGATAATTCTGGAAAAGAAAAATTAGAAAGGAAGGATATATTTTGTAGTTACCCAAAGAAAGAAATTATGGTCTGTCCTTTACAGCACAAAAACTTACCAAAATTCTGGATGAATCTGGAAGTCCGAATGTATAACTCTGATTGCCATAATGTCGTCCTTTTACACCTAATGCTCCTTCATAAGTAGGTAATCTGTGTTCAGCATAACTCCGATTCTTACCCTTTCTTGGATCAAATCCTGGAACATTCGCTGCTCTCAAGTATTCACATACATCAGATAATCTCAATACAGGATTGCCTTGTCTTATATTTATTCCTCTAACTTCTACAGTAGTGTCTCCCAGATTAGCCGTATGTTCTTTTATATCATGGAGACGCAAAAGCTCTCTTTGTGCCTTCGTTAATTTTTGGAAAGGTAAATTGGAACCATACCTTTCTCTCAAATCACTGATTTTTACAGGCATTAATATCACCTCATATTTTTCTATAACTTAATCGACCTCATCCAGCAATGCTTGACATTGCACATTTGCGTCCTTGTCTTCTATCTCTCCGACTCTTTTGAAAATACCCATTCTGGTTATATTCTTATCATGATAATGAGCTTCCTTTGTTACACCTAAACCTGGCATTGTGTATCTTTTTTTCATACCAAACTCTCTGATACCAGATTCGTTTGTGCAGACCTGAATCCTTTTTGCAGGGCCATACCGATTGATAAGCTTCTGCAATAAAGCACCTCTTGCAGGGCCATAACGGTCGGTAATTTTTTGTATTAAGTAACCCGCTGTCGGTGTTTCTCCACAAAACCAACAATACTGACAATTTTTGCTCATAAATATACCTCCAATACTTTTTTACTATCTATAAGTAGTTTAGAATACATAATTAAATATATGAGGTATACATTTTTTATTTTGTATATACAGTATATACATATTTAAAGCCTGAATTCAATAATTGGATAATGGAACAGCGTAAGCTTATTCAGCATGGAATGTCGAGCCTGACAGTGGCACTTCCCCTTAGATGGGCGAAGGATAGGGGCCTTTCTAAGGGGAAGAGTATCTTTATAGAAGAAGAAGGTAACAAGCTTGTAATAAGCACTGATGAATCCATCAAAATCGGTAAAATAAGTGTTGATATCACGGATTTGGATAGGACATCAATTATTCTTTATATACATAGCCTTTATAGATACGGCTACGATGAAATTGAAGTTAAATTTAACAAATTCACAGCTAGACATCATAGATTAGAAAAGGATATTACCGTTTCTTCAATTTTGCATTACATTGTAAACAGATTGGTTGGAGTTGAAATAATAGAGCAAACCAATAACAAAGTTCTGATAAAATATCTTACAAAAGAATCAGAAGAAGATTTTAGAATTGTTCTAAGAAGAATATTTATTTTATTAGAAGAAGCCGTTGAAAGTCTTTTAGAAGGGATCAAAAAGAAAGACATGGATATTGTAAAAACAATTGAAGAAAAACATGATAATATTACAAAATTTATAAGTTACTGTCTTCGTCTCCTCAATAAATATGGTTATCCCGATGTCAAAAAAACATGCTTCTATTATCATGTTATAGCCTCTCTTGATAAAATAATCGATATAATCAAATATAATGCCAGAGATGTTCTCGATTATAAAAATAAATTTAACGAAGATACAATCGAAATCTGGGAAGATGCGAATGAATCTTTGAAACTTTATTACAATTTCTTCTACAATTTCGATTTGAAGAAGGCTGATGAATTAGACGAAAAGAGAAATCATGTTAAAAAATCTATAAAAAGAAAATTGGACTCAATCCCTTCCTATGAACTCGTTCTTTTAATGAGAATGGAAGAACTTTTAGAACTAATATTGGATCTAAAAGAAGTCAGGATGGGTCTGGAGTATTAAATCAGTCCTTCTTCATGCAACTTTTCAACAACATCCTTATAATCATACGCAAAATTCAGATTTTTTGTCTCTTCGTATGTAAACCAGCCCCATTCAGACGATTCCCTCTTCTGGGGCTTGATTTCTCCTGACCACTCACCCAAGAAACGATATTTTTTCTTTCCGTCAGCATAAGTTATCTTGAAAACTTTCTTCGGAACGAAATCCAGATTTACCTCTTCTTTAACTTCACGGATTGCTATTTCTTCGGGAGCCTCTCCGTGATCTCCTCTCCCACCCGGCATAGTCCAGCATGAAGGCCAGTCTGGAGCACCATCGCCTCTTTTCATAAGGAGAATTTTCTTATCCTTTATAATGATACCCGAAGCTGTCAGTTGCATGAAGAAAAATTAAATTCCAAAAATAAAAGTGCCGAGGGGGGGATTTTCAGTCTTGAACCCAGATAATGGCAATTTGAGTTCTGTTCGTGCATGCGAACCATCTCCGACCTTTGAACCCCCGACCTCCAGATGTCCCAAACGCCTATTTGTCATCTCGAAGTTTTAGCTCCGATCATCACTCATGAATGTATTTTCGCAGAGTTAATTTCAATTCCTAGTTCGACGTATCTTGTATACGTCCTTTCGGTTCCATGAGTCTGGCGCTCTTTAGGTACGTCCTTATTCGGAACATAACCCCTGAGCCACCTCGGCATATTCCATAGTATTAATATACTAATTTTTAAAGTGTTTGTTCAGGGGCATATGACAGTTTTTTATTGAATGTATATATTTACATATTATGACCTTTGTCAATCATCCGCTCATAAAGGAAGAGGCTTTACAGTCAAGGGTTTATCAGGAGACGATGCTCGCTGAGGCCGTCAAGAAGAACGTCCTCTGCGTCCTGCCCACAGGCATGGGAAAGACCCCCATAGCGATAATGCTTGTTGCAATAATGCTTGAGAAAAAACCGGACAAGAAGATACTCGTGATGGCGCCGACGAAACCTTTGGTTGCCCAGCATTATGAGACTTTCATGAACAAGCTGAAAGTTGAAGAGGACAGGTTTGCATTCATTACGGGAAACATCAGCCCTAAAAAAAGAGGGCTTCTTTACGAAGAACATGACATTATTTTTGCAACGCCGCAAACGATTTCGAATGACATAAAAACGGGACGTCTGGGACTTAAGAATTTCAGTCTGGCGGTTTTTGATGAAGCACATCACGCTATCGGCGGATACGCATATCCTTTTGTTTCAATGACATATTTTGAACAGTGTGAAGAACCGAAGATACTGGCGCTTACGGCTTCGCCCGGCGGAACGAGAGAGAAGATTGATGAAATCTGCAAGAATCTTGGAATAGAAGCGGTCGAGATAAAAACTGAAAAGGATGCTGATGTAAAGGAATGGGCAAAGGAAAAGAAATTTGAATGGGTCGTTGTCGAACTTCCGCCAAGTTTCAAAAGACTGCATGACATAATCGGCAAATCATACAGGAATTCCCTCTACAAGCTTTCTGCAATAGGTTTCAGAAAACCCCTGAACCTTGTAACCAAGAAGGATCTTCTCGCGATGCAGGGAAGAATATTCGGTGAATCGAAGCAGGGAAAGAAAATATACTGGCAGTCCTTCCTTGTCGCGAGGGCCATAAAACTTGACCATGCATTGAGCCTTATAGAAACGCAGAGCGTCAAAGCACTTGCCGACTACTGGAAGAAGATACGTTCCGAAGAAAATAACAGGGCATCAAAGATGATTTTAAAAGATGCCGAGATACTCAGGGCGATGCAGATAACAAACGAAATGCTGGAAAAGGGATACAACCATCCGAAGATGGGCAAGCTGTTATCGCTTGTGGAGGCAGCTGTCCGGGGAAATCCCGAATTAAAGATAATAATTTTTGTTAATCTGAGGAGTACAGTTAAACAGATAGTCGAATTGCTCGAAAAAGTAGATGGCGTAAAACCCGTCGAATTCATCGGGCAGAAGGAAGGTATGACGCAGAAGGAACAATTGTCAAGACTGAAAGATTTCAGGGAAGGCAAATATAATACTATTGTCGCTACGTCCGTGGGTGAAGAAGGACTCGATATTCCCTCAATGGACCTTGCAATATTTTATGAACCGGTTCCGAGCGAGATTCGTTCTATACAAAGAAGAGGAAGGGTGGGAAGACATGATGTCGGTCGTGTAATATTCTTAATAACAAAAGGAACAAGGGATGAGGGATATTACTGGTCCTCCCGGAAAAAAGAAAAGGTGAT
Organism: uncultured archaeon; assembly: GCA_964554465.1. GTDB lineage: Archaea > Aenigmatarchaeota > Aenigmatarchaeia > QMZP01 > QMZT01 > JAADIF01. The sequence goes on along the minus strand of CAZKOV010000002.1, from coordinate 29,502 downwards.
GAAAAGAACTCTTCACAGAATGAAAAGAGGGGAACAGGAAACGGATTCTGTTTTTGAGGATGAGAAATTGGAGAAGGAACTGAAAAAACCCAGGCAATTCCGTATAAGTGATTTCAAATGAGTTAACAAGAATAAAATATTACCGTTTTTCAAAGAATGTTCATTCAGTAAGATTTTCTGTTAAAGATAAACAACAAATATATAAGGGATTTGCACAATAATAATACATAAGGTGAAATGGGATGAGCAAAGGAATTTACGTTTTAGTATTTTTTAGCTTGACTTTACTTTCAATGGCAATTGTTTTTTTACCAGAAACATATGCTGTAACGCAGGTCGATGAGGTTGATATTACAATAACCGTTGCCCAAAAAACTCTCGTTGACATAACACCAGCAAGTCTTACATGGTCAAATGTTGATCCAGGTTCACAAAGTGGTATAGATGATGGTGGATATGGATCTATCCAAATTGAGAACATAGGTTCAACCAACATAACCGGTGTATGGTTTAATAATACTTATCCTTCATCAAACCCGTTCGGTTCAGGTACTAATGCGAGTTATAATGCAGGAAATTTTGTCGTCATAAAACGTGATACTGAAAGCGGAGACAATGCTTGGATGTTCCCCAACAGGGTTGAATATAACGCATCAAACACGATAGTTTATGTGACGGTGCCGACGGGATATTATTACGGTAGGTTCAGGAATGCTTCACATGAATATTTCTGGGGCGTTGATGCCGGCTCGGGAGCCTGCAACTTAAATGGAAGGATATTCAGGATAGGTATAGATGAACACAACCAGTCGGTCACGGGAGATTCTGATCTTAGTGATGGTGGTCAAGGGACCAGATATTATCAATACACGCTTACCCAGGCATCAAACAACAATAGTTGGGGGTATGCAGCAATAAACGTGAGTGCAAACAATTGGCAGATGTGCGTTGCCGTGGAGGATACTTGCGATACGGTTATGTTCTATAGATGGAACACTGATGCACCTGGCGGTACGCAATGCGCGTATGCTCAAAACTTTACTTCAACCACACTCACGCCGGGTTCGTGGGTTCTTGCGACTGTAAGGGTAAGAGTGCCATATGGTGTTCACTGGGGTGATATCGGAAGCGTTCAGGGAAAATTGACAGTTATAGCACAATCAAGCTATGGAACATAAAATAAAAAACTATATGAGTAGAATTGTTGTCATTATCAACTCAATGCTTATAAGGAGGTTGTAAGTAAATATTAGGTAAGGTGAAATGGATGATGAGGAAATTAGTGGCTCTTTTAGCGATATTGGCTGTCGGAATCGTGGGAATTTCCAATTTCCCTGGTACCGAAGCAGCAAATACCAATACAACAAACACGGCAAACATAACTGTAGAGATAGCAGCGCTTACGTTGGTTGATGCTGCACCCGAAAAACTGATTTTCAACAACAGCGCTTTAAACCCGGGTACTGTGGGTACAGGTCAGAACCTATATCAGAAAACACATTTCAACAGGCCAGGCAGCATCCAGATCGAGAACATAGGCTCAACAAATATAACCCATATATGGTTTAACACAACATATGAATCTTCAAACCCGTTCGGTACAGGTGATCCATTAAACTATGACTCTGCAAACTTCGTTGTGGTATCCAAATATCAGGATGATACATACTATTTCGTCAACAGGATGGAATATAACGAAAGCCAGGAACTTGTATACTTGAACACGCCCGCGAACTGGAGATATGGCCGTATCAGGAACACGACGTATGAGTATTTCTGGACGGTCGAAAACCAGTCGACGCCCGCAAACTGCAACACAACAACACTGAGAATCGGCATCAACTATCACTCGCAGACGGTTGACGGTTCACTGAACTTCGATACAAACGAGGATGCACAAGATGGTGTAGATTTCAATGAATTTACACTGAACGATGCTGGATGGACAGGCAGTCCTTCAGGGAATGTCGGATATGTAAACATAGATGCAGGTCCGTGGACAAGTTACACGGTCGCTGTCTGGGATTGCGGAGAAAAGCTGATGCTGTACAAATGGAACTTGGATGCTCCAGGGGCTTCTGCTGCATACACCGGAGGAGCCGGAGCGTATGTCAAATACTTCTGGGATAACTCGACTGACGGAAACCTGTATCCAGGTAATTCAACCATTGCAGATATACATGTCCGTATACCATACGGTGTCATGATGGGTATAGCTAAGGAAGGAACAATGACCATAATCGCTATGAGCGATCAGGCAACATAAATAAAATAAACCAATAAACCCATTCTCTTTTTCTTTTATTACTTTTTTACTTTTAGTGATAATTATTTTTTCTATGTGGCTAATGCTTTTTGGAAAACAAAATATAAACTATAAATGGGGTCTTAAATAATAATATAATCATGAATAATCTGGAGCTTGAAAATAAAGTGGAATTATATAGTCAAAAATTCAAAAACATCAAAAAAGAGATAAAAAAGGCCATAGTAGGACAGGATGCAATTGTTAATACTCTTTCTAGAGCTTTAATATGCAACGGTCACGTTCTTGTTGAAGGTGTTCCTGGTGTTGGGAAAACTTTAATAGTAACTATTCTAGCAAAAACCGTCAAAGATGTCGTTTTCCAGAGAATACAGTTCACTCCAGATCTCCTGCCAACAGATATAACAGGCGTCACCATTTATGATGAGAAGAAAGGTGAATTCTATATCGTCAAGGGACCCATTTTCGGGAATATAGTAATAGGCGATGAGATAAACAGGACGCCACCAAAAGTCCAATCTTCAATGCTTCAGGCAATGCAGGAACGTCAGGTCACTATAGGTAAGGAAACATTCGATCTTCCTAAACCTTTCTTCGTCATGGCTACACAAAATCCTGTAGAAACTAAAGGCGTTTATCCTTTGCCTGAGGCGCAGGTTGACCGTTTTCTGTTCAAGGGGACTATAACATATCCCAACAAGGAGCATGAAATTGAAATTGTAGAAAACAACGCAGACAATAAAAGCCTTGATGATTACGGAATTGAGCCGGCAATTTCCCTCAGTGAAATACTAGAGGTTCAGCAGATAGTAAAAAATATTTACATTTCTGACGAACTCAAAAGATACATTCTCCATATGGTTTCGGCTACAAGAGATCCCAAAAAGTATGAACTTGACAACGCCCATTATATGCAATGGGGAGGCTCGCCAAGGGCTACAATATATATTGGGCTGGCATCACGTGCAACAGCACTTCTTGATGGAAGGACATACGTCAAACCAGAAGATATAAGGGTTGTTGCAAAAGAAGTTCTCCGTCACAGGATAATTCTTAACTATGAAGGCAAGGCGAAGGAGATAGTAACAGACGACATTGTTGATGAGATAATAAAGAAGGTGCCGGTGTTATGACGACTAAAAAGAAGGCAAGGAAGACAGCACCAAAGAGAAAACCAGTCAAAAAAAGAACTGTAAAAAAAAGGCTTGTAAAAGTTAAAAAAACGGCTTCAAGGAAACATAAGAAGAAAAAGACAAGTAGTCCGGCAAAAAAGGAAGAAACGACTGAAACAGAAAGAGGAATTAAATCGACCGTTATAGATAATGTTTCAGAAGACACTAAAGGATTTACAGCAAAAGCTGATTATGAAAGGCACGCTCCAACAGAAGAAGAACTCCTGGATTGTGTGAAAAAATACAAGCAAAAGATAGAAACAATAAAAAACGAAGTAAAAAAGGGTATAATAGGACAGGATACGGTTATAGATTCCGTACTGAAATGCATGGTTTCAGGAGGTCATGTCTTATTGGAATCGGTGCCCGGACTTGCAAAAACACTTCTCGCAATGCTTTTGAACGAGGCAATGCAAAACAGTTCTTTTAACAGGATACAGTTTACTCCCGATCTTCTGCCAACAGACATTACAGGTGTCACTGTTTATGATAAAATTAAAGGTTTCTATGTCATGAAAGGACCTATTTTTGCAAATGTTATACTGGCCGACGAACTTAACAGAACACCACCTAAAGTCCAGTCCGCGATGCTTCAGGCAATGCAAGAGAATCAGGTCACTATAGGAAGAAAAACTTACGATCTTCCAAAACCTTTCTTCGTGATGGCAACCCAGAACCCGCTTGAACAGCGTGGTGTCTATCCATTGTCAGCGGCCCAAATAGACCGTTTCTTATTCAAAGTTTTTGTCGATTACCCTGATGAAGATAACGAATTTCTTGTCATGGATCAGAACAGCAACATGAAAACAATAGAAGAATACGGTATCCGTAAAGTGATATCCCCTTACGAGATAATTGAGATGCAGGAGATTGTAAAGTATATTCACCTTTCTCAGGAGTTAAAGGAATATATAGTCAACATAGTTGATGCAACAAGAAATCCGAAGGAACACGGACTTGGCGAAGAAGCAAAATACATACAGTACGGAGCTTCCCCGAGAGCAAGCATATTTTTGGGTCTCTCGGCAAAAGCAACAGCACTTCTAAACGGAAGAGTGTTTGTAACTCCTGAAGATATAAAATCGGTTGCAAAAGAAGTTCTCCGTCACAGGTTAATTCTTAACTATGAAGGGAAGGCCAAAGAAATAAGCACAGATGATTTAATTGAAGAAATAATGAAGAGGGTTCCTGTTTTATGAGTGAAAAAGAAGAAACCGGGAATTTAAAAAAGGAAAAAACCAAGTATAGGAGACTGTCCCAAGCCCTTAGTACTAAGATAAGGGGCGAAGGAAGCACAGACGATCCGAATCTTGTAATGAAAAATCTGATAAACGAGATTGATAAGGAAGTAAAAAAACTCATTGATGTTTTCAGGTTCATGCTGAAATATCAGATTCTTTTCAAGGGAAGCGGTATAGAGTTTGCAGGCCTTCGGGAATACGTCCCCGGTCAGGATGATGCAACTAAAATTGACTGGAAAGCATCTCTCCGTTCAAAATCTTTATATGTAAAGCAATATGAAGAGGAAAGGGACTTGTTCGTACAAGTGCTTCTGGATTCATCAAGTTCCATGTTTTTTGGGACACAGAATAGAACAAAATACGAATATGCAAGCATAGTTGCTGGTGCAATAGTATATGCGGCTGTGGAAACAGGAGATAATACGGGATTTACTATTTTCAATGATGGCGTCGTTAAAAATCTTGAACCTTCGAACGAAAACACGCAATATTATAAATCTCTCCGGCTGATTGTAGATCCAAAAAATCAGCAGGGTCCATGCAATCTGGAAGATGTTTTGTCTTATGTTCTTAACATAGCTGATCCGAGGACTATTTTATTCATTATTTCCGATTTCCTTGGCATAAAAGGAGAAGAATGGAAGAATGCATTAAAAATGCTGGGAGGCAAGATCGATCGCATTATAGGAATTATGGTAAAAGATATAAGGGACGAGGTTCTTCCCAAAAATATAGGATATATGAGAGTGAAAGATCCATTCAGCGATAGGATAATGACAATCGATTCGGATGTTGCACGTTTAAAATACGAAAAACTTGCAGCGGAACAGGTTAACATGATTGAATCTGAATTCAGAAACACTCATGCCGGTTTTTTCAGGATATACACTACCGATACGTTTGTCAAGCAACTGGTTAAATACATAGAACTCAGTGAAGAATACTAGGTGTTATATTAAATGAGACTGATATTTTCATACGAATATATGAACATGCTTCTGATTTTGATAGGCGTTGTTGTAATATTATTTCTCCTTTCGAAGAAATTTTCAAAAAAAAGAACAATGGTTTTCGGCAATTACGAGACACTTGAAAGGACAATGGGAAGAAAGATATTTTCCGTAAGTCTTGTCCCGCTTATATTGAGGATAATGGTCTTTGCCCTGATAGTCATAACAATATCCGACCCGAGGCTTATATACGGTCAGTACATAGCTAATACAGACTTTGTCATGGCAATAGACACGTCTTCTTCCATGCTCACTCCTGATTTCACTCCAAACAGGCTGGAGGCCGCGAAAGAGGTGTATCTTGAGTGGCTCGATGATATACAAAAAACAAATATAGGCATAGTGACCTTTTCAGGTAAGGCTTACGTAAAAACGAAGCTGATTGAAGACCAGAATGAACTCAAAAAAATAATGAAAGCTGTAAGACTTGAGCAGCCCGCAGGAACAGCGATAGGTGATGCACTTATAACAAGTACGTCCCTTCTTTACGATTCAAACAGAAACAGAACGATAATACTGACAACAGACGGTATAAATAACATGGGAACACCAATTAACGATTCGCTCAAAACATTGAAGGAAAACAACATAAAAGTAATAGTCATAGGCATAGGTACAAAGCAGGAAAACGTAACCGTTTATGACAACTCGACTGATTCCAATAAGACAATTGCACGTTTCCCCGAACTGGATGAAGATGCACTTAAATTAATAGCAGAAGACACTGATGGTATGTATTTCGTGGTTTCCAACGAGACGGCGCTTAGCGATGCCCTCAAGGCGGGAATAAAATACAAGGAAGCCGAGATAAGCCCGACCTTCTACCTGCTTTTGCTCGTCTGTTTCGTTCTTCTTATAGAGTGGGGTTTAGAAATAACAAAATACAGACCGCTGCCCTAATATAAGCCACATGTTTGCGGTTAATTATGATTTATTAAAGTATTAACCATAATAATTAATTACATTAATAATTGTTGGTAATGTTCATGTCTCAAAAACTATCAGATATATTGAAGAAGGCTTATATGAAGGGTGTTATAACTAAAAAGGAATATGAGTCCGGAATTAAAGAAATAAAGAGACAGAAAGAAATATTGAATGGAAAAATGAAAACGATTACAAAAGTCAAGACTGTAAGAATACCCGAAAAGGAAATGGTTCTGGGCGAAATAAAGATAATAAAGGATGCAAAAGGTCCGAGAGTTGTTTTTGATACCGGAAAAGAACAGGTACCGCTTAATTTCGATTCCGACAAAGTCAACTTCCCTGCAAGTCTTTTCTATGATGCACTGAGAATGGGAAATCGTTATGCAGGATTCGGTTTCTCGGGTATATCTCCCATGCTTATGCCAGCGCAAACAGAAGGTGAAGGTACACCTATTAACCTTAGATTTTCTTCCGGCCAATCCGATCAATTGCAAAAAAAAGAATCACCAGATAGCTGGTATAGAGAAGAAGCCGAAGAAGGAAAAGATGACGTCTTCAAACAGGATGAGACGATAAAAGAAGAAAAACGGGCTGTAAATGAAGAGCCGCAGCAAAATGTAGAGCCAGAACCCCTAAACCAGCAAAACGTACAGGAAATTCCAAAATCCCCTGAAGAGGATCAAGAGAAAAAACATCAGATAGAAATGCAGAGTTCACAGAGGGCACCTTCGGAGGCTCCGAAACCACCGGAGGAACCAAAACCCCCCAGGCAAGCGATTGATATTAATATACCAGCTAAACCCTTTGGCAGTCGGGTGGAATTTGTTCAGTCAAAAAAGGGAGAGGATCAGATTGAAAAGAAAACCGATGAGGAAATCAAACTTATAGATATGAAAAAAGAAATTCCGCCCAAGGAAAAGAAAGCCGAAGAAAAAAAGAAAAAGAAAAAGAAGACAGAGGAAAAGAAGGAAGGGGGACTTATCACGGGAGTAACCAAGATTTTCAAGCAGACTAAAAAAGAAAACAGGGAAGCAAAACTTGAGAGACTGGCAAAAGAAAATCTTGAGAAAATAAAAGAAATATCAGACAGAAGGAAAGCAATAATAAAAGTTGCTCACGTACTTAAGGATTTCCTTGAGATTAAACTTGAAATTAATTTTTCCACAACGTACGGGGAACTTATAGATATATTGAAGGAGAAGAAGGAAATTCACGATGACATTAAAAAAGAAATAATTGGATTTTTCCAGAGGGTAAGCGAATGTGAATATGCCGGTAAAGGTTTTGAAGGAGAGAACTTTTCAGACTTCTATAAAAGCGCCCGTCGCATAATAGAGGAAATGAGTGACTGACATGATAGAGAGAATTATTTTCATTTCCTTTATGCTGACGATAATGTCATTCATTATTTATATTGTTAAAAACAGATACTCCATTCCGGATATTTTTGAATGCCAGAGACAGGAACTTATGAATCTAGCGAATTTGGTAAACGATACAAATCCATCAGAGATAAGCCAAGGGGATAAAAATTGAAGGTTACGAGAAAACAACGCCAAGGGGATATTATAAGAATTATTATTCCTCTGGAATCTTGGGTCTTATAGTATTTCTTATAATAGCTGTTTTTATTGCGCCCCTGACACACGAGTCATTTCATATAATGATTCTGAAAGAATTTGACTGCTCTTACATATTCACAATGCATCATACATACGAAGCCGGAATTTTTGCAGAAGTGGCCCCGTTATGCAATCTTAACGATATTCAGGCCGTGGTTTTTCTTGCTGCAGGGCTTATGGGCAATATCTTTATCTCCATTTTCCTCGCATTATTGATATTATACGCGCGAATGAAGAAGCACATGATTCTTAGCAACCTTCTAATGTTCGCAATGATAGGATTCGCATCTGATCCCCTTTTCTACTTCTTTGCAGATTCCGGGGACATAGTAACTATTTTGAAGATTGTGGGAAGGCCTGAAAATCTATATTTATTCAGGTATATGGGATATCTTCTCGCGCTTGCCGTTTTCATGTATCTATGGTCACACCTGTCGTTTACGATAGAGCATAAATCGAAGCTTCAGGAGGAATGGGAAAGGATAAAATCACTGAAAACAAAAGCAAGGAATAAGATAAGAAAGCCGAAGGACAAAAAACATTCTGAAAAATCCTCTTAACTTTTCTGTAATTTGGTATCTATTGGGATATCTTCACCTATAAATATAGAAAATCCAAATAGACAGTAAGGTGGTTTATGATGTTGGAGACAGTTGAAAATTTAACCAAGGCTTTTGTGGGGGAATCCCAGGCAAGGAACAGGTACACGATGTACGCAAGAATTGCCGAGAAGGAAGGATTCATGCAGATTGCGGAGATATTCCTTCTCACGGCAGAAAACGAGAGAGAGCACGCGAAATGGTTTTTCAGGATGCTTCAGGAAGCAAAGAAAGAGGAAACAGAAGACATCGAAAATATTATGGTTGACACGTCAGCCGTTATAACTATCGGGGACACGAAAGCCAACCTCATAGCAGCAATAAAAGGAGAGCATGAAGAAAACAGCGGCCTTTATCCGGAATTCGCAAAAACAGCTGCAGACGAAGGCTTCTCTGCCATTGCTGCAAGAATAAGGGCCATTGCAAAGGCTGAAGAGCACCATGAAGAAAGGTACACAAAACTCCTCGAAGTTCTGGAAAACAAAACGGTGTTCAAGAAACCGGACAAAAGATACTGGATGTGCATGAAATGCGGCTATATACACGACGGAAGCGAGCCGCCGGAAAGCTGTCCTTCTTGCAGCCATCCTAAAAGCTATTTCCAGATAAAATGTGAGAATTACTAAATAAAGGGGAATCATGGAAAAATTAATAGAATTAGTTGAAAAACTGAAGAACAGCGAAGTAAAAGATATTGTAGACTTAAAAATGAAACAATTCAGGGAAAATAGAAAGAAACCGAGTCATGAAATATTCAAGCAGATGTGTTTCTGTATAATGACTGCCAATTTCGATGCAAAACGCGCTATGGAAATAGAAGAAAAAATGGGTGACTGTTTTTTGAATCTGGAGGAAAAGAAGCTTGCAAAAAAACTGAAAGAACTTGGTCATCGCTTTCCCAACACCCGTGCCAATTACATCGCCTGCAACAGGAAATACGGGGATTTCCTGAAAGAATTGATAGACTCGAAGGATGGAAATGAGCTAAGAGACTGGATAGTTAAGAACATAAAGGGTCTCGGCTACAAGGAGGCCAGCCATTTCCTCCGGAACATCGGTTATGAGAACTTCGCAATAATAGATTTCCATATCATCGATGTTCTGGTTGATTACGGCCTGATAGAAAGACCCAAAACGATATCCAAGAAGAAATATCTGGAAATAGAAGGACTTCTCGGAAAGATCGCAAAAAAGACAGGACTGAGTCAGGGAGAACTTGATTTTTATCTGTGGTACAGCGAAACGCAGAAGATATTGAAGTAGGTGATATTATGTTTGTCAGAAACCTGAAAGATTGTGAAGAAATTGTTGCTGGTGACAACTGTATTTTGAGGGAATTAATTGGAAAGAAAGATAATCTGGTAGGATACAGCCTCGCAAAAGCAACCGTAAAGCCGGGAGAAATCACGCACAGACATAAACTGAAACAATCTTCAGAGGTTTATTACATTCTTGAAGGAAGCGGACTGATGTATATCGATGATGAAACAAAAGAAGTCGGATCTGGAGATGCAATACATATCCCACCCGATTCTGTCCAGAGAATAAAGAACACAGGAGATAAAGATCTAGTCTTTTTGTGTATAGTAGAACCCGCATGGAATGCTGATAATGAAGTAGTTCTGGGAAATGAGTTATAAATAGGAAACTCATTAATAGATTAATATGCCTCCAAAAAAGAAGGAATCGGTGAAAAGAAAAACAAGAAAGAAAGCCGAATCAGTCCCTCCTATGGACGAAAGGTTAGAACATTTTGCGGAGGAAGTTGAAAAACTTGGAGAACGTTTCGAAGATGAAATAGAGGAGCACGGTGATAAACTGGAAATCTGGTTCCGTTCAACGTTCGGCGTTATAGGCCCTTTGCTTTCAACTATTTTTGGCATTATCGTAATTTCAATATTCATATGGGTGCTCGGGTTTTTGGGCCCGGTCACCGGGAGTAATGTATTAATGACCCTGCGTGTATTCCTTTCGGTGAATATAGGAGCATTTTTCATTTTGATGCTGTTCTTTTCTTATACTTCATACCTGTCAAAAATAAGGCCAAAAATACACAAAGCGATATCCCCCCTGATAATAGCTCTGGGTCTGACAGTCTTTTTCTGGCTTTTGGCCGAAGGCATTAACATTGCAAACGTATCACTATCAAATCCCAGACTGAGTGAATTGTCGTTCTACATTAACATCAATCTTGTTTGGATTTTCTGGATCATAATTCTTCTTGGATACCTTTTTCTTATATTGGAGTGCTCGTGGAAGGGAAAATCGATTTTTTGTGAAGGGGGAACTTCAATGAAAAGACTCAAATCCATAACAAAAGAAACAGCAAAACCACGCAGATTGTACAGGTCGGGAAAAGATAAGATTTTGGGCGGGGTCTGTGGAGGTATTGCTGAATATCTCAACATTGATCCCGTTATAATAAGATTCATATGGATTGTGGCATCCTTCGCATCATGGGGAGCAGGCATCTTATTGTATATAATAATGTGGATAATAATGCCCAGAAACCCCAACCACAAATGGAGAGATTGAATTTATTTAACTTCTCAAAACAATCGTAAAAAATGAAATGTGCAATTCTGGTATTTTTATTAATTATCCTGATAAGCGGTTGTACTCAGGAGGCACCAATCGAACCAGAACGTGTTGAACATTTCAATTACACCAAGGACGGCGAAAATTATACCAGCTATGTCGATGAGCGCTATTTCGATGCATTTGACTGGATAAGGGCCAGCACACCGAAAGATGCGGTTTTCCTTAGCTGGTGGGATTACGGCCATATGATAAGAGGCATGGCAGAAAGAGAAGCTGTCATATTTGCTCCCTCAAGAGAGATTCTGGGAACTGTTGCCAAATATGCCAGAATGTCTGAAGAGGAATTAGAAAAAGTCGAGTGCCCGGATTGCACTCCCCATGAAAAGATACAGGATGTTGCGATCGCGCTGATGACCGAAGTTCCTGGTAAAACAAAGGAAATCATGGATAAATATAATTCAAAATACATACTTGTCACAAAAAGCGACAGGGAAAAGATATATGCAATTTCACTTTCGCTTGGATACGATCCTAATGATTACGTAGATGACAGGTTCAGACCCAAGGAAAAGGCTAATATCACTATTTTATATCAAATGACAGACGGAAAAGAAGTAGAAGGTTTTAAGAAAGTGTATTCTGACGAATCTGTTAAAATATATCAAATTGTCGAGTAAGAACCTAAACCTTTTAATATATTGACCTTCCAGAATAGTTAATACTTAGCTGTTTTGTATTTGGTGAATTGATGCTATCAGAGGAAAAAGGAAATTCCGGTTTCACGCTCAGAGCGTGCATTATTGCTGTTTTGCTGACGGTCTTTCTTTTGGCGACGTCATCGTATATTGCCCTTAAAATAGGGGCTCTGCCCTGGCCTATCATTTTTGCTGTGATAGTAGCAGGAGCGCTGTTAAAGTTCCTTTCAAAATTCATGAAGACGACAAATGTTCATGAGATAAATGTCGCGCAGGCCGGAGGGACGATAGGAGGATTATTGGCTTCAGGATTAGTGTTCACGATACCCGGTATATTGTATCTCCAGCAACAAGGTATATCTTCTGTTGCTCTTCCGAATCCGTGGATTCTCGGTATTATCTGCGTTGTTGCAGGAATATTAGGAGTGTTGTTATCCGTGCCAACAAGAAGAATATTTGTTGAAGAAGAAAATCTTGCTTATCCGAGCGGAACGGCGGGAGCCGAAGTTCTGAAGGCAAGCGAAAAGACAGGAACAAACACATATTATATTGCATTCGCACTGACGCTGACCGGCATTTTTGTATTGCTGAGGGATCTGTTTTTCCCTGCAGGTTTATCCATACCGTTTGTGCCGGAACTTGGTCTCATACTGACCCTTTATCCGATGCCGATGGCGATTGGAATCGGATATATTTTAGGACATAAGGCTTCGGTCAATTCATGGTTCCTCGGTTCCGTATTGGGTTGGTTCGTGATGATACCGATTCTTGCGGGAGTCTATAGCATAGACGCCGCAACGGGAGCAGGAATTGCAAAAGACCTTGGAATGGGATTCGTCCTCGGGGGAGGAATAGGATTCTTCATCTCATACATAATACCGAGGGCAAAGAGGATATTCGCTCCGATGTTCAGATGGAAGGACAGTCCCTGGTTTACAAAGTACACACCACTATTCTCAGTAATAGCCATTGTTGTTCTAACGCTTGCAGGAATTCCCTTGTTGGCATCGATAATAACAGTTGCAGGAACATGGGTAATGGTTACAGTTGCATCGATGATGACAGGCGAAACCGACATCAATCCGCTTGAGCAGTTCGGAATAATTGTAGGACTGCTGTCTCTAGGCATATTCGCGATAATGAGCACGCCTCTCGGATACCTGCCGGCTTTCCTTATAGTATGCTTCGTCTCGATTGCAGCGGCGATTGCAGGAGACATAGGGCATGACTACAAGTCAGCTCAAATCATAGGGACAAAAGCAAAGGATATAATCAAAATCGACATGCTTGCTGTCATTGTTGCAGGAATACTCGCCCCGGTTGTTCTCAATGTAATAACGACGGCTTACGGGTCAGACTTCTTCACGCAGGCAATGCCGGCCCCGCAGGCCCAGCTCGTTGCAGGAAGCATTTTCGGCTTTCCGAATCCGATGGTTTTCTATGCGGGCTTTGCCATAGCATTCTTCTGGATAGTCATTGAAAGCGTGACAAAAAGGAAAGCTCCAGTCCTTCCGATGGTCTTCGGTATCGGATTGTTCTTGGGACCTGTCCTCGGAATACTTCTCGCAATCGGCGGCCTTATCAGATACTATTTCGACAGGAAGAAAGCCAATGTTTATGCGGCCGGTGTTGTCATCGCCGCCGGCATGATGGGCGGTGAAGGCATTGCCGGATTCGGTTCTGCAGCCCTGTTCATAGGAGGAGTTCCAATGGGAACAGCTTTGTGGTCAATGATGGTGTTGTTCGTCCCGATATTGCTAATAACATTTTATTTCTGCAAAAGAAAATGATAATATGATTGTGGCCGGGATCGATGTCGGGGGGACAAACACACGGGGCGTAATTCTGGATAGAGGCAAAATAAAATCAAAAGTCATGCTAAACGGTAATGATGAAAAAGTCGCGAAAGAATGCATGAAACGACTTCTGAAAAAAAGCAGTATGCAAATAAACGACATAGAAAAAATCGCAGTCACTGGTGGAAGATCGAGAAGGCTCGGAAAAAACGTTTTCGGAAAGAATTTCATCCGTGTAGATGAAATAATCTCGCTTGGAATTGGAGGAATAAAACTTTCCGGAAAAAAGACCATTTTTGTTGTAAGTATGGGAACAGGAACAGCTTTTGTTTCAGTAAAAAACGAGGTTATAGAACATCTGGGAGGAAGTGGAATCGGTGGAGGAACAATAACAGGCTTATCAAAACTCATGCTGGATGCATCCGCCGAAGAAACGGAGACCATGGCTGAGATGGGCAGGAGGAGTAATATGGATATATCCGTCTATGACATTATGGGGACGGATTTATACAGGATACCGGGAGATGCCACGGCATCAAATTTCGGAAAGCTAAAGGGAAAATATGAAAAAAAAGATATAGCATCAAGTCTTCTTAATATGATAGCGGAAACTTTGGGTGTAATGACGTACTTCGCCGCGAAATCCTGCAGGCTGAAAAATGACATCTTGTTATGCGGAAGGGTCGTTCTGAATGAAATTATAAAAGACCGCGTGATTGAAACTGTGGAGATGTTCGGAGGGAAGGCAACCGTTCCAGAAAATGCCGAATATTGCGCTGCAATAGGCGCTGCTGTTTCTTTATGCTAAATTATTCATATCTCAGTGCATCGACTATCTTTAATTTTGATGCTCTGACTGCCGGAAGGAAACCAGAAAGTATGCCTAATATTGTACTAAAGGCAACAGCTCCAACGAAAAGGACAAGATCCGGCTCTAACACTAACTTGATGAATCCAAAGGTGTTAATTACTGCGATAAATCCAAATGCGAGTATGAATCCTAATATTACCCCCAACACCCCTCCAAAAAAACCAAGGAATGCACTTTCAATGAGGAACAATGTTAATATCTGAGAGTTTTTGGCACCGACTGCTTTCATTATACCTATCTCCCTCACCCGCTGAAGAACAGCTGTGTACATCGAGTTCATTATGCCGAGCGCTCCTACGAATAAACTTATCAAAGCAATTGCGATAACAACAAAATCTATAACTCCAATAAGACTGTTTATCTGCTCTTTAATCTGTTTCGGGGTCGTTACTGCAATATCATCCCTTCCTCTCTTCCTTTCCAGTTTAGATTTGACACGTTCAACCATCATATCTATATCTGTTCCGGGAGCTATTTTTGCAATCAGCGCTGTTATGGCTTTAGAATCTTCTACTGTATCTCTTAACGACTCTATGGGAACATATATTATATTGTCGGATGATATATCTCCTTCTTCTTCAAATATACCAATGACCCTGTATTTATCTCCGCCTATTTCGAGACTAGTTCCAACCAACACATCTTTATCGAAAGTCTCATATGCAATTCTATAACCTATGTTTGCAACATACCTATCAGAATCTTCCATATATCTCCCTGCAAGAATATCCTGATCAAAATACTCTTCTGCGGTTCTGTCGGTGTCTCCTGCATCATTACCCACACCGCTTATTGACAGACGCACCTTTTCACGTCCGTATCGAACTTCCATATTGCTCTGAAGCAGACTGTCAACAGACAGTATTTGAGGTATAGCGTCCAGAGTTCTTACGTCATCCGTTGTAAGGGTACCGTAACCAGAAGGACCCTGGAAGCCTATATTCGATTTAGCAGAAAGAAGTATCTCATCGGCACCGAACACATCAAGCTGCTTGGTGACACCTTCCTTGAGACCGGAACTGAGGAGTATCAGACCTACTAGTGCAGTTATACCTATTAAAATGCCAAGAACCGTGAGGCTAGACCTAAGTTTTCTTTCTCTGAACCTTACCCAGATCATTCTAATTAAACGTTGATCCATTAGTGCTCCCTCAAAGTATCAATAATCTTCTTTCTTGATGCAGACCAAGCGGGTATTAAACCCGATATCATGCCGACAAAAAATGCGAATGCTAGTACACCGATAACGTTGATGGGTGATATTAATATTTTTAGCATAGCATAACCCATGGCAGCGGCTATCTCTCCAATTATCAGTGATAAAACTGAACCTAGGATGACACCCGCAAGTCCACCAAAAAAACCTATCAACCCGCTTTCAATAAGGAAAATCTGAAGGATATCGTGATTTGTGGCGCCCACTGATTTCATGATGCCTATCTCTTTTTCCCGTTCCAGAACTGATGTGAACATATTATTTGCAATACCGACCGCACCCACAATAAGGCTTATCGAAGCGATTGCAAGAAGAAAGCCCTGCACAAGAAATATCATATCATTGAACTGTCTTATTATGGAATCTGGAGTCATAACCGTGAACGTGTCCTCGCCCTTTCTCCGCTCAAGCAGTCTTACAAGCCTTTCTTCAGCGACATCGATATCGACACCGTCCTTTACTATAGCATCTACCATTGTATATTGACCGCCCAGATCAAGAATCTCCTCTGCATCCTCTAAGGGTATCATAATAGAATTATCATCTGGACTCCCGAACTCTTTTATAACGCCAATCACACGGAACTTGCGATCGTTGACGTATATTGAATTTTTCAATGCTATGGGTTTACCAAAGAAATCATCTGTGTTTTTTGCGACTTTATATCCCAACACAACGACTCCTCTTTCGTCTTCCTGAAATGGCCGGCCCTCGATTACATATTCGTTCATATTATATTCTTCATTTACCATATCAGCGTTATCACTTGGAAATGCCTGTACCATGAGATATAATTCTGTTCCCCCATATTCGACTTTCTGTGCCTGTATTGCCACAGCAGGCACTACAAATCTAAATTGTGGTAAAGATTCGATAGCTTCAATATCTTTTTTCGATATTCCATTCTGAAATGATCCTCCCATCATTTCCTGCATGCCTCCCCCACTAATGACAAATATACGGTTCCTACCAAATTCATCAAACATCTCTTCTACGGCATAAGTGACTCCTGCTGACAAAGACAATAAAGTAAGAATGACTGCAATGGAAATGACTATACCAAAAATAGTAAGCCAGCTACGAATACTTCTTTCTCTAATAGACTTCAGTCCCATTTTAATATATCTCGGTTTTATCAATTCGACCACTTAATATTTTAATAAATAAAGGAAGAGGGTGGATTATTTTTTCTTGTTCTTTTTCTTGCATCTGCGCCTGTACCACCATATTGCTACCAATGCAATTACTATAACCCAGAATATCGCACCGGAAGTGTAATCGACCTGTTGTATTAAACCTATTTCGGTTGCCTTTTCTGTAGTATAGAGCTTGTTCTCCACAGTGAACGATTCGCTGTAAACCTTGTCATAACTGTCTCTGTAGTGCAGATTGAAGGCCAACGGAACCGACTCCTTTTCTGTTGGATACACGAATATATCGAACTGTCCTGTTTCAAAGTCATCACTTTCAAGATTCCCAAGATATGTTTTTGACGAGCCTACGACTTCATAGTCATCTGTCTGAACCAGTTCAAGAACGACAAAGTTCATCATATCTTTTCCTATGTTTGATACACTAACAACTATTTCACCATTCTTACCTGCCGTGAAAATATTGCTGTCTTCAAGGTTCGTCAGGTATGCTGGCTTCGCATACACGGGAACGCCTACTATAGCGGAATCCGTGTATGCTGTTGAGAATTTGTCATAATACGTGAGGTTTATAGGAAGCTGGTTCACATTTATTTCCGTGTTAGCATCCACAAAGAATTTGAAAGTCATCTCCTGTGAACTTTGTCCGGAAATTCTTTTTATTATTTTCTGGTTTGTAGTGCCTACCGGAGTAAATCCAGTTCCTGTTGTATCTACTTTCACTTTTACATTATTGATAAATCCTGTACCTTTATTGTTTATTTCTATTTTCATGTCGAACATTTTTCCAAGTTCAACTTCTTCTGGTGTTATTTTAACCTGACCAATTTCGGCAAGTCCCTGCCTTGATTGGATTCTTATTATCTGTTCACCAGAACTTACGACAAAACCGGGTTCTGAGGTTCTCCAATATTTTACCTGAATCTTGTTCATATCACCTTCGACGGCGTCTTCGGCTACTCTCATCTTCCAATATATTATTGCCCCGTCTGTAAGGGTCTGATATCCTGTAAGAGAACCCACACTCCTTTGGGCAGTTTCACCGGCGTCAAGACTAAACGGGTAATTGTAATCAAGTTCGAATGTATAATCATTGCTTTTCGAAGCCAGATTATCTATTTTCCATCTGAGTTCTACATAATCCCCAGGTTCCACAGGATCCGGAGTCTGGCTTATGAAACTTACACTTATCCTCGGGTCTTCAGCAGCATTCACCTGTAATGTCATTGACAAAACCAATACTGCTAAAACCGTCACTAAAACTAATTCTCTTTTCATTTCCTCACCTCAATCTTAGAATTATCCTTATTGTTATTCATTTCCTTTTCCCACTTTTCCTTTGTTTTTATTTCATCTTCAAGCCTCTTGACAGCTTCCTGTCTGTCCTTTTCTGTGTTTATTTTTTCATCAACTATGAGACCATCAAATAATACTATAGTTCTTTCCGCAAGTTTTGCGAGATCTTCATCATGCGTGACTATAATAATTGTGACATCGTTGTTTTGGTTCAGATCAATAATGAAATCCATAATCTGTTTCCCTGTTTTGCTGTCAAGATTACCGGTAGGTTCATCGGCTAAAATAACTTCCGGGTTATTCGCAAGAGCTCTCCCGATAGCAACTCTTTGCCTCTCACCCCCTGACAATTCTCCCGGTTTGTGATCTCTTCTGTTAGAGAGTTGCACCAGTTCTAATACCTTATCAATCCTCTTTTTTGTTTCTTCTAATGAAACTCCCTGAAAAACAAGAGGCATTGAAACATTTTCATAAACAGTCATGGTCGGCATCAGATTGAATGTCTGGAAAATAAAGCCTACTTTTCTTCCCCTGATCTGGGCAAGTTCGCTTTCAGACATATCAGCTATGTTTTCTCCATCAAGATAAATCTCACCCCTTGTAGGAGTATCTATACATCCTACTTGGTTTACGAGGGTTGATTTCCCTGAACCGGATTTACCCACGATAGACAAAAATTCCCCTCTTTTGACTTTGAGGGAAACGTTCCTTAGCGCCGGAACCTCCACTTCATCCATCTGATATATTCTTGCAACGTTCTTAAGTTCTATTATAAAATCATTTTTCTTTGGCATAACATCAACCTGAAAGTTTTGAAATAAATTCTTTTACCAATTTCCTCGCATATTTTTTATCTTTATAATTCTCAAATAGGTAAGCTGCATGAAAAAGCAGCAAAGCGTCATCTTTTATAGGTAATTTTTCAAGTACAGGAACTTTATCTAACATGTCTTTATAATGCATTTTCATGAAATTAAAGAAATATTCCTTTCCTTTATCGTTGATTTTATATAAGATTTTCTTACCCTTTTTATGAGATTTTACATATCCTTCCGTTTCCAGCTCTTTCAATGCAGGGTATAATGAACCCCAAGATGGAAGAGGACAGATATCAGCTTTTTTTGATATTTCCTTGCGTATTGTATATCCACACGCCTCATTAGCAACCAACACCGAAAGTATGTTAGCCTTAATATGACTGCTTAAGTATTTTTTCATGATTATTTATAGAACGAGAAAATATTTAAATATATCGGTATTCGATACAATCGAAAACCGATACTATCGATAATAGATATAAAAAGGGAAGTTAAGGACTTACCCATAACCCGTGAATATTGCAGTATTCTCGTGCCTTGACATCTCCCGCGATTCCACAGAATTCGGCCACCGGTTCTTCACCCGGATAAAGGCGTTTTTCTGCAATAACTTTACCGTCTTTCATCAGCTGTATAAGTTCTATGTAATGTCCTCCTTCCATGGGATGTGGAACAGAACCCACTTTTACAATTATCTTATCTCCTTCTTTTTCAATCACCGGGACATGCTTCTCTTTTCCCTCCTTTTCGGGAGGGTTCTCTTGGAAAAGCTTCATTTCCTCCCCGCAGCACACTAATGCTCCTACACCAGCCTCAATTACCGAAACAACGTTCCCGCATATTTCGCATTTGTATATTCCACCTAATTCTGCCATAATAAAACCTCCTATGAATCTTTCATTTTTTCAAGTTCCTCTTCAATTGCATATTGATCGAATCCTACTATCATTTTACCGTTTATTTCCATCTGAGGAACTCCCATATGCCCAGATTTTGAAAGCAGTTCCTCGCGGCCTGATACATCTTCCGCTACGTTTATGTCAGTGAATTCGACGCCTTTTTCGGTGAGGAATTGCTTTAGCGTGTGACACCATGGACATACTGGGGTCGAGTAGACCTTTATTTCTGTCATAACCTCTCCTCCGATAATTTCAGGTGATCTGTCTCCACTTCCACAAAGGCCTCGAATATTTGTTTGATTCTATCGTTATTTGATTCCTCGGCTGCCTGTTTATAGAAGTTTATCGCTCTCGTTTCCCTTGCATGGGAATCTTCGAGATCTTCTTTATATTCAACAGAACACGTATCGGTTCCCTTTGGAATCGAATCCAGTTTCAATATCTTCTTCCAGACGGATGCATGTTCCGCCTCAACCTTTCCAAGGGCTTTGAACATTTTCTGTCCTTCGAGTTCCTTGACTTTTTCCGCAGCACAGAAATAGAACGCTGCATTGCTTATCTCCACCTGCAGAGCCCTCTCGGCATTTGCTTTATCCTTTTCATTAAGCTCCACGTCAAAGTTAACATCCGCGTCGTTGAATTCCTTTATATATTTTCTTTTTGCACCGCAAAAAGGACAGTTGGCGGGAGCTTCGTCACCAATGTACGGATCTCCGCATATCTCGCATCTCCATAACTTTACCATTTTATCTACCTCCTTTCATGCAGTCGGTACATTTTCCGTAGAATATTATACCGACTGTGTCAGCATAGAATTTCTTTTTATCGACCTTTTTCAAAGCATTTTCCGAAATTTTCTTATCGAATATATCGATTATCTTTCCGCAATTACTGCATATACAATGCTGGTGGCAGCATATGTCGCCGTCAAACCTGTATTCCTTGTTTACCTCGAATTTCAGTATCTTACCTTGTAAGGCAAGAATGTTAAGGTTCCTGTACACCGTCGCCAGGGTGATTGCAGGAAGGTCCTTTGAAACGGCTTTATGAACCATCTCAGCAGTAGGATGGGTCTTTACTTTTCTCAGATATTCCAATATCTTCAGCCTCTGGCTGGTCATACGGGTCTTACTCATAAAATCTACTTATATTTTCTTATTAATAATGATTATTAATTAATAAGAATTACTAATATTTAAAACTTTGCATCCGACACTAAAAATGTTAGAAAGAGAAAAAGAAAGAAAGGGGTTAATAAACCGGAATGTCTCCGATCGTTCCCGTTTTCAGTTCTATTTTCTTGACAGATTCGAGGTCTTCAATCCTGTTTATTCTCAGAAGGTTCGGTGATTTCGTGTATAGCAGTTCTTCGATATATAAGCTTCTCTCTACGGCCGGTTGCCAGTAATTACCACCGCCATCGGAGTGGTCTATAAGACCTCTAAGCTCTATCTCATCTTTCGTTATCTTGAAGACGAACGCACCATTGTACCCTTCATAACCGCTTTCATCATATCCTTTGTATTCGTACGAATATGCTGGAATTACCAGCAACTCCTTCTCTTTCGAGAAAAGGAATGCATGATGGTTGTACAGAGCGGTCGATTGTGCATATCTTTCTTCTGTCACGAATTTGGCAACTTCCCTAGGACTTGCCACGTTGGTCACATCGAATATGGAGATTTTCAGTCCTGTGGTTCTTCCGGTTTCCGTTGTGTCCTGTCCTATCCCTATGATGTGATTGTCATCATATGGATGCAGGTATCTCGAGAATCCCGGAATCTTGAGTTCGCCAAGATTTACTATGTTCCTCGGGTTGCTGAGGTCTATGACGAAGAACGGATCAACCTGCTCGTATGTAACCATATACAACCTGTCGCCCATGAACCTTGTCGAATATATGCTTTCGCCCTTCGCAAGTCCCTCAAGCTTTCCGATTATGTTAAGATCCGAATCAAGCGCGTATACATTATTCGTTGATTCTATGGATTCGCTGCCAAACGTTGACCATCTTCTGGACACGGAAGTCGCTATCCTGAAGACATTCTCATATTCGTCCATCGAGAACTGGTTTATGACGTGCCCGGGAACCTTTCCGTTCGAATCGACTGAAATCTGCCCGTTGTCATATCCAAGCCTGTTGATAACCGTATACTCGAAGTATTCGTATTTCGCAAGCTCCTGCTTGAGAAGGATTTCAGCCTGATCCTGCATTGCGTCCTGTTCTTCCCTCGTCAGGTAGTTTACATAGCTCTGGTAAAGCTCGAAAATCTTTGCATCCTTTTCATACTGTGACAAGACATCGTTATCGGTTTGTTTTATCTTCTCTATGACGACTCTGTCGGCATCCGAAATGTGCGGTTCCATTAACTGCATGATGATTTTCTTCTGTATATCCCACTCGTTTACGGATTCCGTATATGTTATGTAGATGTTATTGTGGGACATGTAAATGTTCTGGTTGTATTCCACAAATACGGCCTTTGAATTTATATCGTTTGACGGGTTTGCCAGATTTATCGCATGAACGGTCACGAGATGAGGGTTACTGTAAGGTATGTCAAAGTAATAGATGTCAGATACAGGCATTGCAACCTTTTCAACACCTCTCACTATTATAGGTGTCGGGAAATCTGTCCTGTAATCCGGCCGAGTGCTTGCCACGAAATATACATAATCCCCCTTCATCCTTGCGCGGAAATAACTTCCTTCAAACTTGTATTCGTATTCCAGTTCCGGGTTTTCCTTGTCGGAAATATCGTAAATGTTGAAGAAAGTCATTCCATATTTTGGACGGAAGTCGATCTTCCTGAAGAATTCTGCATTGCTATAGTCCCCGAAGACAGCAAGCTTGTTTCCGTTAACAAACAAGTCGCTCGGATTGTTGTCAAACTTTATTGTTGAAACAATCTCTGCTTCTTCTCCCGGATACGCCTTTATGATAAAGACGGTATTCCTTGTAATAGTATAAATATAGTTTCCGTCAGTCTTTATGATGTCGGCTTCGTCAACTCCCGCAACCTGGACGTTAGTTTCGGAAAAATCCACCGAAGATCCAGAAGAATCAAAATCTTCACCGCCCTTCTGCATTGTATCCACTGAAGGAACTGCCGCGGGAGCTAACACCTCATCTGTCATAGCTTCAACTGCAACTACGGAGTTTCTCGAAAGAGTTCCTACTCCGTAATATCCGCCATCACCTTCATTCGATTTCACAAAATCCGTGAACTCCTCGACTGTTGCGAACTGCTTCGTATTGACGGCGGAAACCGGATCAAAGGTTGACGAGCTATACGTTCCCTGCTGCAAAACAGCCGAAATACGGTTGCTGACATCGGGTGTTGTCAGAACGAATGCTGATATTGCTAATAATATCACCGCAAATATTGTCAGCCCAAGACTCGCGGTGTTTGGCTTATTGTCACTCATAAACTCTCACCTGAATGATTTTAAACAGGATTATTTTCATCCTGCTAAATAATTGTTGTCGTGGTAATAATAATGACTTTCGGTTTGCTTCGGGATTACCCGAAACTTACTGGTTAATATTTTCTTTAGAAGAAGTTCTTAGTTTGTACAATTTCTCATTATTTTGCCCCGTTTTGCATTCGACTATCCCCAATTCCTCAAGTTTTGACAATCTTTCTGAAATTATCCTTCTGCTGGCTTTTCCTCTAAAACTCTTAACTGTTGCAGTTATTCCAGAAATGTTTGACGATTTTTTCTTAAGCAGGGCCTGAATTATCAGTTTTGATATCTCGTCCTTTTCAATATGGGGCGCATTATCCTTTAAGCCGTTCAATATAACCATCCGTTTTATCTGGTCCCGATACAGGTTTAATGGGATGTTCAGTCTTTCAGACAACTGTAAAAGTTCGGATGCCAAAGGTATAAGATCCTCTATGGTCTGAAGCCTTTTTTGGAGATCTTCCATCCTCTTTGCTATCTTTTCAATCTCTTCCACGCTTGTACACCTTGGCAATTTCCTTGGCCTGCTCCTTTGTCATTCCTTTATCTATGAGACCTTTCTCAAAATACTTCGAGGATTTTCTGGACGCGCTTCTGAATTTTAAGAAAACCCCCATCATTCTAAAGAGGATTAGTACGAAGGACGGTATAATCTGGATATATGCTGCTACCTTTTCCAAAGAACGCTTAGTCATGCTTCAGGTCACTCCATTTCTTGAAGTCGAACATCTTTCCTATGTTTATAACGTAACCCTTTGTCATCTCCAGTGCTATATCTTCAGGTATTCCATTTTCCTTTAAGGTCTTAAAATACAGACCGACTGCCTTTCCCATGCTCTTTGCCGCTTTCTCACTGTAGAGTATGTCGACTATATCCCTCACAAGCCCGGGAACTTCGCTTCTCACGGCTGAAAGGATTTCTTTCAGCTTCTCAGGATCGGGCATATCATCTTTTCCCATATTCATCACCATATTTCTCTATGTTTCATTCATGGATGCTCACGTCATATATATCTGCTGTTAAAAAGTGAACAACGGAGATTTCCGGTTGTTCACATAGTTTGATATAAAGAGTGATTGAATAAAAATACCAAAAAGGGAACCTCGTATCCTGTTGGAAACTCTATAGTTGATATATTTTATATACTCAATTTAATTGAGGTGATTTTAATGACAACATGTCATGAAATGAAAGAAGGAGAAACCTACGAGTGCGAGGACTGCGGACTCGAGATCAAGGTCATTCATGGCTGTGAGTGCTGCAGTACAGAAGACGATTCGGAGTGCTGCAGGTTGGAGTGCTGCGGCAAACCACTGAAGAAAGAATAATTCTGGATACATAACTGCTTTAAAATCTTTTTCCTAAAAACAGACTCATGGCTGCAATTAAGGTTTTCGGGAACAGAACAATCAGGGATATAACACGCTATACGCTTCTTGGGCTTTTTCTTTTGGGAACAGCTTTTGCAACCTGCAGATACGGCGTTCCTTATGTCAACAAAGTAGGAAGACAGTTAGAAAAAAAGGTGTATTCAGGTTTCACTAACAGTCCCTGATTTTTATTTGAAAATAGATTTCATTATAAATAATTTCAGCGTTATAATAGGCTATATGCTTAGCAAGATGCCCGAACTGAAAAATACAGTAAATAAGCTTGACCCGAAACTCGGGAGCGTTTTTCTTCCATGGGCGATCCGCCATCCGAAATATCTGAGGGCATTCTTTCTTCTATGCAGAACCCATAAGAAAACCAAGAAATTAAGAGATGAACAGAAGAGAAACGGACTGAAAGTTCCGCCCTTTCTGATACTCAGCATTACATCAAAATGCAACCTTGCTTGTTCCGGCTGCTATGCAGCTGCTACCGGAACTGTCAGTCATAAGAAGAAAAACCTCGATATATCCCAGTGGAAGAAGATAATTGAAGAGGCAAACGAACTCGGGGTTTTCTCTTATGTCATTGCGGGAGGAGAGCCGTTCCTCTACCCGGACCTGCTCAGCCTTTGCGAAGATTTCAAGGACAGGCTCTTTATCATCGTAACAAACGGAACAGCCATCCAGGAGAAGGATTTCGATATTCTGAAAAGATTATCAAATGTTGTCGTCCTTGTCAGTACCGAAGGCGGTAAACTGATGACAGACACCAGACGCGGAAAGGGAACGTATGAGAAAGTTACCAATACATTGGAACGTCTTAACAAGAACGGAACGTTGACAGGAATTTCTGTAACAATCACGAAGAACAATTTCCGCTACTGGATGGACGAATCGAAGATCGATAAATTCATTTCAGACGGCCTGAAAATCGGGACTTTCATCGAATACATCCCGATATCAAAGAAAGAGAATAAACTTATGTTGACAAAGGAAGAGAGGGAGAGATTCCGTTCAAAAATGCTGGAATACAGGGAAAAGAAACCGATATACATCATCCACTCTCCCGGAGACGAGGAGTTCTTCGGTGGGTGTGTTTCAGCTGGGAGAGGATTCGCACACGTGACACCCGAGGGTGATCTGACTCCATGCCCTGTTTCAAATGTTGCAACCCATAATCTTACCAAATCAAGCCTGAGGGAAGCACTTGAAAGCCAGCTCTTTAAAGAGATAAGGGACAACGAACATCTTCTGGAAACAGACGGGATGCCATGCGCATTGTTCGCGCATCCGGAAGAAGTCGACAAATTGGCAGAATCCGTCGGTGCTTACAGGACAATTTAATCCTCAAAAATAAAAACTTCATCTATTTTTGATTCCAAAACTTTGGAAATATCATGGGCTAGCTTAAGCGAAGGATTGTATTTTCCTTTCTCCAGAAAAACAATGGTCTCCCTTCTGACCCCCACTTTACGCGCCAGATCCTCCTGTGTTAAATCATGTCTGGCGCGCAGTTCCTTTATACGCGTTCTCATTTTTCCATCCTTTCATAACAGAACAACGAAAGTATGCATACTATTAGGGTGCCTCCGAAAAGGACAGCGAA
>CAZKOV010000002.1:0-2924 GCA_964554465.1 uncultured archaeon | reverse complement strand
GCAGTAATAATTCCGTGCTTCTTATAAGATAAAGGACCGCAATCATTGCAGACCCCCCGAACATCGTGAATGTGAATGCATTTCTTGTTGCCCTGCCTACATTGACTTCGAGCCTCTCGTCCTTTATGTTGTATGTCCCGAAATATGGAAGGAATCCCAGAAATCCGAGGAATCCTCCACTCCCTTCAACAAAATATAACAGGCTGAGAAAGGAAAGAAAGCCCATATACCACATTATGTTCTTCATCAGACGTCACCCTTTCTCATGAAATGCCATTTGAATATCATGACACTTCCCGCCATGAACGCGAATATGATACCTATCACCATGGTCGGCGTCATCTCTATTATTTTCAGGTAATCCACCCAGAAAAGAATGGCCACCAGCATGAACGTGAAAAACCATGACCATGTAGATGCATAGGCGGACAGTTTGCTTATCCTTTCGTCTTTTTGGTACCTTTCGGGATGCCTTTTCCTAATAAAAGATGCAAGTATGATGACAGCAAGTATCGATGCGGCTGCGGATATTGTAACCTCGTTTACCCCGTTCCATAACAGCAGTGATATCACAACCACGCCGAATATGATCTTCGCAAAGATTGCCTTATTCCCGTTTAGCATCTTATTCGCCCTTCTTCCCGAAATAAAATCTCAGTGATCCATAGGCCACTGCCATGAACAAAAGGACTATTATCACGATATGCCTTCCCAGAATCTCGGGAAGTTCCACGAAGTCTCTGATGAAGGTTTCATACCACATGAGTCCGACGAGGAACCACATGGTCGCTATGAATGTATAATGTCCCGCTCTTCCCTCAAGCATTAATGTCCTTTCATCCTTTAAGGGCATTCCCGACTTGACGGAATCGGAATGCCTCTTGACGAACATGAAAAGGATGGCAATTATTGCTATGAGCGGGATGAGAGTGACAATTACAAACGTCATATCAATGCCGTTTCTCATTTCATTGAGAAAAATTGATATCCAGAACAACACAAGCAAAGCTGCGAAAGCAGCTGCGATAATCTTCATAACCGAAAGCTTAGTTTTGTCATTCTTCATAATCCCCACCCATAACCAAGATATGTCCAGACGCCTGCTATCAATAACAACACTCCTAACGCTGTCAATATCAGAAGTATATTTCTTTTCTTCGGATCTCTCCATCCTTCAAGTTTATCTTTCTTCCATTTGTCTTTGTTGGCGAGTCCGATTGCAAGATAGACTACACCAAGCCAAAGAAAGAATCCCAGTGTCGGATAATCTCCTCTGATTACATTAAAAATTGTCATTGGTACTCCTATCGCTGTCCAGACAGCACCCATAACAAAAAACCCATAATAATCAGTTTCATGTTTTACTTTTCCTTTCTTATTCCAGACTAAAAATGCAACTAATAATCCTATAACAACTACTCCAACCAAAATCGACAATATTATCCAGGCCATAATATCACATAGTATATTTCTAACATTTTGTTATATATTTCTAACTTTAGGTATATAAAGTTTTTGGTGAGGGATGAAAATATCTCTTTAGGTTACACACAAATTTGTAACAAAGGGCAATTTTTAAGTTGTTCTTTTATTCATTAATTATGAATCCTTTATCTTTCAGAGAAAAAAGAGGAAATGTTGCTTTCAAATGCACATTCAATGACAAGAATTTCAGGGAAGTATGCTCTCAAGAAACATACCAATTGAACGTAAAGAAAGGCAGGGTATGGTGCAAAGATGAAGGTAACAAATGTCGCAATCATGTAGGTAAGAAAATGGGAGATTACTTCCCTTGTTATGAATGTGCATTATTTGTAAACTGGCAGTTTTCTCCGGGTGTCAAGAGAACAGGTATGAATCATAATAAACCGTTTGTAATGAAGAAAGTGCTCATAGATAAATTGGCTATTCTTACATCAAGACATCCCTTAGAACTGGAAGAAAACAGATATATTTTTGGCTTCCTGCATATAGACAACATAGTGAATGATTTTAATGATCCCACGATAAGTGATGCAGCCCAGTTTGTTATAGGGGATATCGGAAAATCATTAGAAATCAACCCTAAAATAAGATTAAAATTCTGGGATTTTTATAAAAACGAAAATACAGACAGAAAACTCTGGGGATCATTGCTATATAGATATATGAGCGATGAATCAATTCTAAAGTTTCTTATTGAGTTAAAAAAGAAATACGAAGAAATCGCCCCAGAGAAAACCGACGACATCAAGATAATTGATTATCATGTAGACAAATACAAATTAGAATAAAATAGTATTTATTTTTCTTTATAGATTATCATTAATACCTAAATAAATACACTATTTCCTTTATTAGAGATAGATTTATAAATTTAACTATCTACTTATCATAATAGACATGACTACTTAGGTAAAAGGAGGAGAAATATGGTATTCTCGACAGCAAGGAAAAAAGGAAGAAGAAACAAATCTGAATGGCCAACCATGACGGCGGCCGAACTGACACAACTAATGGCAAATAGAGTAGCACGGATAGAAGTGCTTAAACAAGAGATTAAACAACTTCAGAAGCTTATTGATAAGAGAATGAGGGAATGATACTAATATGATTTCGACAGAAGTGGAAATAGAGAGAGGAGAAATTAAATTTCATACAAAAGGAACATTGAAATCTCTTACGCAGTGGATAAATACACACGAAGACGGTTTCCCTGAATGGATAAAAAACGTAAGATCTGCATATTGTAGAATAGGTTTACCAGAAAAACATAAAATTGCTGTTATTCTTTTCAAAGATGCTGATAGCGAAGGATCGGCTAGATTGGGCGTATTAGATGTCGGAGGAATTACAAATGAAGATGTAGAATATTGGTCGGTATGGCAAGATCCAGATGCATCTTCAAGAGGTAAAGAGAAATACGAAGAAACTCAAGGAAATGG
>CAZKOV010000001.1:10663-36800 GCA_964554465.1 uncultured archaeon | reverse complement strand
ATATAAAGAGTTTATATAGAAGGTTTTCTTTTAAGCTGTTATCAACTTTTCTTCAGTTTTAATATAGCTTCTGCTATATCCCCAAACTCCTCCAATGCTTTTGTTGCTTCTTCTCTGGAGACGCCTGACTGCTCAACTACCATGTCTATATCTTCATCTGAAAATTTTGAGCTTTCTTTTTCTTCAATATTTCCTGTTATCTGAAAAGACTCCTGACCCATCATCTTTATTTTAGAAACTTCGGGGCTTGTGATTATTATTTCGGTTCCGTCTGTTTTTTTTATAATCACTTCTTCGGCATCTATCTGGGTCGTGTTCATTCCCATCTGTTTCATCATTTTTTCCATCTGTCTCGGGTTTATTTTCATAAAATCACCATAAACTATCTAATGGGTTGTTATTATTATTACTTTTATTAAAGTCATTTAAGCGTTAAAATCTATCTTAATGTATGCTTATGCAAATTCTCGACGCGGATTATATAATGTTAGAAAACAAACCGCTTCTGCGGATTTATGGTAAAACGGAAAACGGGGAATCTGTATGTGTTTTTTATAATAAATTTATGCCATACTTCTATGTTGATGTTGTACCCGAGTGGCTGGAAAAGGAAAGCCAAGTTGTAAAAATAGAACCGGTTGAACGGCTCTTTCCGATATTCTATCAGATAGAAAAAAGGAAACTTTATAAAGTGACAATACACGATCCCTCCAAAACTCCTGAATTGCGTGAAAAAGTTATTGAAAGCGGGGGAACGGCCTACGAAGCCGATATCCTTTTCAAGTACAGGTTTATGGCTGATGTAAATATTGGCAGTCTTATGTGGCTTGATCTTAATGGTACTTCAGGTGCAAACACAGCGACTGTTCGTACCAAACACAAATACACAGTAGATAAAATAAAAGCTGTAGAAAAGGTTGGAAATGCAAAATTCAAGTCTCTCGCACTTGATATTGAATGTATATCAGAGGTGCCGGGAGAGGTACCCGAAGCCGGCCGGGACCCGATAATTATGATATCCCTTATTTTCAGTGAAGAATATAACGGACAAAAGGATATCGTCATAAGTTACAGATCAGGGAAAGGTGTCCGCGCATATAAAGACGAAACGGAAATGCTGGAAGGTTTCATAGATATAATAAATGATTATGATCCTGATTTTATCGTTGGTTATAACATAAATAATTTCGATCTGCCTTATATCATTGAACGTATGCATAAATTGAATGTGCCCGCGCTTTTTACACGAAGTTCGGACAAACGCGCATGGACGAAAAAACTTGCAATGGGCTATCGTAATAATATTCTTGGCCGTATTATTGTCGATCCTTTTTTATTAATCAGAAAAGACTTTTCCTTGAAACGCTACACCCTTGAAAATGTTTCTGCAGAACTTTTAGGGGAACACAAGGAAGACGTAAAATACTCAGAGATGGAATCTCTTTGGAAAGGAGATCAAAAGGGCTTTGAGCGGCTTGTTTCTTATTGCTCTACAGACGCGAATCTTGCAATGCGCCTTTCCAAGGAATTTAACCTGATTGATAAATATATAGGGATTTCACGTATATGCGGTCTTTTCCTCCAAGACGTTCTCGACAGTGGTGAAACACAGCGTATAGAACATTATCTTATGCGTGAATTTAATAAAAATAATTATATTTTTCCTCTTAAACCCAGTCAATTGGAGACAGGGAAAAGGGATAAACAAAGAAAAATAGGCCTCAAGGGCGGGTTTGTTCTTGATCCAGAACCGGGAATGCATGAAAATGTTACTGTGTTTGATTTTAAATCAATGTACCCCTCTCTAATCCGCACATTTAATATATGCCCAACAACATTGATCAATCCGAATAAATCTAATAACATACCCGAAGATAAAATTAACAAATCACCCGGCGGGGGGAGTTTTGTAAAACCAGAAATCCGTAAAGGCATCGTCCCTTATATTCTTGAAAATCTTATGAATGAGAGAGCGCAAGTAAAAAAACTCATGAAAAAAGCGACAAAGGCCGGTAATACAGACGAGATAAGGGAACTTAATACCAAACAACTGGGCATCAAAATCATGGCTAACGCTTTTTATGGCCATATGGGATATCCCCGCGCCCGTATATACAATATGGATGTGGCCAATGCTATCACTTCTTGGGGCCGCGAAACTATACAAAAGACAAAAGAGACCATAGAAAAAAAATATGGATATAAATGCATCTACGGTGACACAGATTCTGTCATGGTGGAACTTGATGATAATTTTGATAATGGGAAAATAACTGAAATCAGTACTAAAATGTCTGCTGAAATAACCAAGACGCTTCCGGGCGTGATGGAACTTGAATTTGAAAAGATCTTCAAGCGTTTCCTGCCTCTCACTAAAAAAAGATACGCAGCATGGTGTTTCATTCCTAAAGGCGAAGGCAAATGGACTGAAAAAATTGATATGAAGGGCATCGAGACCGTCCGCCGTGATTGGTGTGATCTTTCTTCAGAAACTCTTAAAAAAGTGATAGATATAATCCTGATTGAAAATGACAAAGAAAAAGCGGTCGAATATTTCCAGAATATTGTAAAAGATCTTGGCGAAGGGAAAATTCCTATGGAAAAACTTGTTCTGACAAAAACCCTTACAAAAAAACCGGAATCTTATCCCGGTATCCAGCCTCATGCAGAAGTCGCAAAAAAAATGGCTCAGAGGAATCTGGCGGAAGCCCCGGCTGTCGGAGAGAGGATAAGTTATGTAATTGTTAAAGGGACTCAGCTTTTGTCCCAGCGGGCCGAAGATCCTGAATATGTAAAAGAAAAAAGACTTCAACTGGATTCAAATTATTATATGGAAAGTCAGCTTCTGCCACCTGTCGAAAGGATTTTCGAGGCATTGTCCGTCTCCAAATCCGAACTTATGGGGAAGGGCAAGCAGATGAATCTTTTAAACATGATTAAAAACGAAAAATCGCCCGCAAAGAAAAGGGAACCGGATTTAAACGTTAATGATGTGAACGGGTTTGTTTGTAATGAATGCGGAAGACCTTACAAAAGGCCGACTCTTACAGGCTATTGCGAATGTGGGGGGGAAATACTTTTTTCTTCTGTGAAAGGTAACAGCGATAAAATAAAGAATCAATCTTAATTTATACTTTTGTTAATATATTTTATATTATATAATTTAAAATTGGACCATCTTTATGTTAGATAACCTCTGTTTTTCTCGGATTAATTTTGTTCACATATCTTCCATATGAAGTTAACGTCCCCCCTTAATTTTATATTTTTGATTTCATATATAGATGACATGAATAACCGTTTCATGGCAGGATATGTTTTTGGAGTACTATGTTCAAAAGGAAGCCTGAAATATAGTGAAAAAAACTCTACCTATTTCGTATCTTTCGAGACTGGTGATAAGGACCTTTCTAATAAATTCTCACATATGTGGAAAGTCGTTTTTTCCCATAATTTTAAAATTTATGAAAAGACCGGTGGTAATAAAACAAGATTTGTATTTAGATTATATGATAAGAAGTTAATCAGGCGGTTTTATTACACCTATAGATTACGCACAGGCTCTAAAAGGTGGCGGGTACCGAAGAATGTTTTTCTGAATATGGAAATGTCGAAAGGGTTTTTATCAGGGTTTTTTGATTCGGGGTGTTACATAAGATGGCGGGTACGTGAAAGAAGAAACAAAAAGGAGAAAATAAGAAATATAAGGGTTGTATCACCTAACAGGATGGGTCTTGAATCTGTAAAGAATCTTCTTGTGAATTTCAAGATAAAACCGATGATCTACACGTCTGGGAAAAATTTCTGTCTTGATATTGAGGGTAAAAATAAGCTCGAATTGTTCGAAAACCGTGTAGGTTTTCTTCTGGAAAAAAATAAAATTAGATTACAGGAAGCTCTTTCATATCTTTCATGGAATTCATAAAAACTTCATTTTATTTTCCATATGAAGTTAACGTCCCCCCTTAATTTTATATTTTTGATTTCATATATACAGAAAATTATAAAGAGCGTTATCAAATCCGGTGAAATAAAGGATGACCGTCAAAATAAAGAAACCCATCATGTAACTTCTTCTTATGTTCATTTTAATGCAGAATATTCCTATGAAGATGCCAACTATACAGACGAGAACGCCATAAAAACCGGAAAACAATATTACCAGAATTGATATTAAACCAATCATTAGTTTTATAACAAGTGTATAATTTATACTGGATATTCTGCAAAGCAAGAACCATCCGATTTTCATTGCAAAAAGGCCTGCGACAGCTGCAGAGACGAGGACAACCGGAACCGCCAGTATTATCATATTAATATCAATTTCTATTATCTGCGAAATAAAGGCCGCAAGACCCGATCTTGTTTTCCCGACTACATAAAGCACTACCAGCGTGAATATTATATTTGACGTATTTATCCCGCCCAGAGCTATTATGAAATCCTTCATTTTGGCCTTCATGACCTGAGCTGCAATAACACCGGCCTGTGAAGAACCTACACCCGGTAAAAATCCTACCAGCATACCCGATAACCACCCCACCAGAGGTCCTTTCTTGCCAATCTTCACGTCCGTTTTCCTGCTTTGTTTGGGAACACGCGGGTTTCCTGATACACTCATTATCAAAGTGCTCAGGCCGAACATCCCCGATAATGCAGGAAATATCATGGATGAAGATAAATGTGAATTAAGAACTATTGCGCCATAAAAACCGGACAAGAAAAAGATCGCTAAGCCCCAGAATTTATTGATTCCCCTTTCACTCACGACCATCCAAAAAACTATGCCTATTAAAATTATATGTACATATGATTTGAGAAAACTATATATTAAAGGAGTTATCCATAACAGGGACGGCAGACTTAAAACCATAAATATCGTTGAAAAAAGTCCCCCCGCCACCGTAAGATATAATGCCTCATATCCTTTCCCTTCCATTAACATCTTATGACCAGGAAGAACTGAAAGTTCGCTTCCTTCTTCAGGCGCCCCGAAGATCAGCGAGGGTATAAAGTCAATAAATGTATTTGTCACAGCCACAGATACGACGAACGAAACAATGCAAAAAGGACCGTAAGTCTCAAGAAAGGGGATAAACGACAATAACATCACATAAATTGTATTAGGATGAAGACCGGGGATCAGACCTGTTATGACACCAACTGTAATGCCAAAAAACAGAAAAACCAGGATTTCAAAAAACATGTTTTTAATTATATTAATTCGTATTTAGACTTTTCTTATTTACCAAAATTTTATTATTAAATTGCCGATTCGTCAATTGGTAAAATATATAAAGTTAATCGGCGTAATTCTATTCTTATGGATGAACTAGAAATGGCCAAGGACAAACTGGCAAAAAATATTGTCGGGGAAATAGTCCTTGCGGATAAACCCGAGGCAATATTGAAGAAATGGAGAAACATATTCAATTTCTCCCAGAAACAGATTGCGGCCTCCCTCGGGATAACTTCTTCTGTTATATCAGATTATGAATCCGGGAGAAGGAAATCGCCGGGTATAAAAATAATAAAGAAATATGTCTCCGCTTTGATAGACATGGATATAAAAAGGGGCGGTGATGTCGTAAGAAGTTTTTCACAAACGGAAAAAAGCGCGACTCTTTCAGAAGCCGTTCTTGATATAAAAGAGTTTTCCGAAGGCGTTTCTATAAAGCAGTTTACCGACAGGATAAATGGCATCTTTGTTACAAAGGAAAGATTTAATGACAGAAAAATCTACGGTTATACTATAATCGATTCGATAAAAGCAATTTCAAATCTTTCTTTTAATCAGATGCTAAAACTCTACGGGACGACGACGCAGCGGGCAATGATATTTACAAAAGTGACGACCGGGAAAACACCGATGGTCGCTATAAAGCTGACAAATCTTAATCCCGGGCTCGTCGTGCTCCATGGATTAACAAGCGTGTATGATGTCGCAAAAAACATAGCAGAGGCGGAAGGAATTCCGTTGGTCCTGTGCAAGCTGGAACACCCAGACGATATAATAGAAGCTTTAAAGTATTTCAATTAGATTCAGATTATATCTTCTTTTTCTGGCAACTTATTTTTCCTTTTTTCGGTATTTCAATTATACCGTATTTGCCTTCAAACACAGCGCCCGGATAAAACAAGACGGTTTTTCCTAGCTTATCTTCTCCTTCGGATTCGTGGATATGCGCCGATATTGCAATAAGTGGTTGTGTTTCTTCTATGAATCCCCTTATTGCTTTTGAGCCGACGTGTTTTTTGTCTGCCGTCAAATCCAGATTTGTATTAAACGGCGGGTTGTGCACAACCAGAATGAATTTTCTTTTTCCCAGTTTTTTGTATATCTTCTCCAGATACGTTTTCGTTTCTTCTTCCGTGGGTTCGAATCTTGTGTCAAAAGGCGTCATTGCGCCTCCCCAGCCCAGAACTGGTATGCCTTCAAGATCTTTTATATCACTATGTATATTTATTCCGTAATCCTTGAACATCTCTGTTATATCGTACGGGTCTTGGTTACCGGGTACAGCGAAGACTGGTTTTTTTGATGCTAACATTCTGCACACGACTATCTCTGCGATCTCCTGCTGGGTATATCCTTCCGGGACATCGTACATGTCGCTGAACTCCCCGGGCGATATTATGGCATCATATTTTCCTTCTTCTTTTTTTATTATCTTAGAAAGTTTGCCAAAATCGCCATGAATGTCTGCTAAAACCAGTATTTTCATAATAATAGTATTGGAACTCAACTTATAAATTTCAAGATTGTTCTCCTGCGAGTTTTATTCTGTCTTTGTACCCCGTTGTTATTATTGTAACGCCTTTATAGTTTATTTTATTTTTCGCCCCGGCAGACGCTGAAATTATGAAAATATCAGGTATTTTTTTTATAATAAAAAAAGACGGAAGAAGCGTATCACCCGTCTTTATGCATCTTTTCTTAAGGAGATTGATCGCCTCTTTTTCCTCTGTTTTGCCTGATTTTTTATAAAAAAGGATATTCATTGTCTTTTTATCCGATTCGACTGAAATTAAAGAAACTTCCTCGCTCAGGGAAATCGGTATGTCATTAATTTTTATTTGGTCCGAAACGGAGAAATCAAAAATCATCTCTGAATCAATAATTTGAGGAGTATTATCAAGTGGTATATCAGGTAATATCTTGTCTTCAGGAAAAAGTCCCGTTCCTTTTACATAACCTCTGAGCCCTATGACGTCATCATTTTCTATATCTTCTGTTTTCGTTGTTATCGCGTTTATTGAACCGGTTTCGTCTTCTATCGTAAAACCGTTTGCTGTCTTTTGGCTTACCATGCCTATAACACTTACCTCGTTTTTTGTGTTCTCTATCTTATTAATTGAAAGGGGATCAATTCTTGTTGATAGAATCTCCCTTATAGCGTTATATTTTTCATTGTATAAAGAAACCACATCTATTGTCTTTATCTTGTCTCTGTCTATTTTTTTTGGTTTTTCCGTTAATGTTATCTTTAGTTTGCTTCCTTTTTTGTCCGTGTTATCCCCGAATGTTGTTTTTACTTGATTTTTGACAGAAACAGATTGTATTAAAGGCTCCAATTTTCTTTCTTGTTTTTGTTGGGAAAGAATCTTTGTTTTTTTCTTCGTTTCTCCTTCATTAATAACTGATTTTTCTTCCGTTTTCTTTTCAAGGACATTTCTATAATTTTCCCTGTTTAGCTCTTTAAACTCGCCCGGTGTCAAAAGTATGTTATTATCCAAGAACTCTTTGATTATGGATTGTTCTGTCATCCCTTATGATTGTTTTTAAGTTTTATATGAATTCGTTTTTCATGTGCTCTTTTATTTTCTCCATTATATTTTCAGAAAGATTCACCTTTATTTCTCTTGTTCTGCCGTAACGCCCTTTTGAAATGACCTTCGCGTTTATAATACCAAGCATGTCAAGTTCGGAAATCAGGTCGGTCACGCGCCTCTGCGTAAGTTCTGTGATAAAGTTTTCTTTGCATTTTTTCAGATACAAATCATAAACGTCTCCTGTTTGTATGTTTTTTACTCCTTCACCCACCAAATCTATTATAGATTGTAAAACAAGTTTGGACTGTTTTGGCTGCGTTTTTACGATCTCCATTATTTTATCTTTATCGAGTTTTTTCTCGGCTTTTATAATGTCTTCTTCCTTAACTTTGTCTCTCCCCTCTCTTTCTGCGATCTCGCCCGCGACACGAAGAAGATCCAGAGCCTTTCTGACGTCTCCATGCTCCTGAGCCGCAAGGGCTGAACATTTCGCAATTATTGATTTAGGAACTACCCCCCCGTTGAAGGCCAGATCAACTCTATCCGTGAGAATGTCATTTAATTGCATTGCGTTGTAGGGGGGGAATATCATTTCTTCTTCGGACAGTGTTGATTTCACTCTGGGGTCTATTTCGTTTATGAAAGAAATCTTGTTTGATATCCCGACCAATGTTATCATACTGTTCTTTATTTCCTGATTAACTCTTGTCAGATTGTAAAGAACACCGTCGCCTACCTTTTCGACCAGAGCGTCTATTTCATCCAGAACCAGAATAACCTTGTATTTCTCTTTTTCCATTATATCGTAAAACATCCTATAAAGTTTGTCCGTGGGTAGTCCTGTATAGGGTATAACTATATCAAAGAAAGCCAGTATCTGTGATAGAAGCCTGTATTCTGTGTCGCTTACTTTCCTCATCTTACAGTTGATGTAAACGATTTTTATTTTATTGTTGCTGTTTTGTGTTGCTGTTTCTCCTAAAACATCAAGAACATGCGCAACGCACAACGTTTTTCCTGTCCCGGTTTTCCCATAAACAAAAATATTGGATGGTTTTTCCCCCCTTAACACGGGAGCCATTATCATTCCTAAATGTTTAATATGCTCTTCCCGGTGTGGTATATTTCTCGGCGTGAACTGTATAAGTAAAGTTGATTTGTCAACGAAAATTGGTTTCTGTGAAATATAATTATTAAAAATATCACTCAAACTTGATTGTCCTGTCATCCTGAACCCCCCTGTTTCATTTGGAGGTTTAATTTTAAAAAGGTTTGTTTCAAGTGGAAAAATATAACAATGTTATTTATTATATACTTTCTCCTTCCTTTTCTTTTATATAACGTTTCCATATGAAACAGGGGGGTGGTGTGGTTCTCACTTTTCACTTTTCAGCGGCTATGGCTCTTTTTATATATCAGATAAAACAAAAACAAAAACATGGCATCAAGGTATCTAAAAGGAGCACACTACGAAAGAGAACTTTTATCGATTTTAAATGATAGGGGGTTTGCTGTTATAAGGGCGGCCGGTTCCGGCGGCAATATTTCCGTGCCCGATATAATTGGACTTAAATCCGGTCATATACTGGCCTTTGAATGCAAAGCGTGGTCAAAAGAACCTCGTCTGCAACCCAGAAAACTGAAGGATCTATTAGAATGGTCAAAAAAAGCAGGAGCGATGGGGTTTGTTGCATGGCGTCACAATAATAAATGGGAATTCAAGAACGCAAAGGACATGAAAGACAAAGACAAAGAATGGATGGGCATGACTACATTTTTCTCCTGTTTTTTATGAAATGCCCTTCTGCCCTTTCGGGGGGTCAGTCTTTAGATTCTTTCTCTTAAAAGTTGGTCGACTACAGAAGGGTCTGCCAGAGTAGTTGTGTTGCCTACATCACCCTTTCCTTCTGCTATTGTTTTCAGTATCCTTCTCATTATCTTGCCGGATCTTGTCTTCGGAAGGGCGTCCGCGAACTGTATTTTGTCGGGCTTTGCTATCGGCCCGATTTCTTTTGCCACATGGTTTCTGAGTTCCTGGATGAGCGCATCTGATTTTTCGACGCCTTTGTTTAGTGTTACAAATGCATACAGTGCCTGCCCCTTCACTTCATGTGGGAACGGAACAACGGCTGCTTCAGCTACATCTTTATGGCTGACAAGAGCAGATTCCACTTCTGCTGTTCCAAGCCTGTGCCCTGAAATGTTTATGACGTCATCTATCCTTCCCATCACCCAGAAATCGCCCGCTTCGTCCTTTCTGGCGCCGTCGCCTGCAAAATACACACCCCGGAATCTCGCCCAGTAAGTTTCTATAAATCTCTTATGATCGCCATAAACGGTTCTCATCATACCAGGCCACGGTTTCTTGATTGCAAGATAGCCGCCTTCATTCACGCCGGCCTCGGTTCCGTCTTCTCTCAATACAACAGGCTCTATACCAAAGAAAGGACGACCGGCCGACCCCGGTTTAAGTTTAATGGCCCCCGGCAGCGAACTTATCAGTATTCCTCCCGTTTCTGTTTGCCACCAAGTATCCACGATAGGACATTTTCCCCTGCCGATATTTTCGTGATACCATATCCAGGCCTCGGGGTTTATCGGCTCCCCCACACTGCCAAGAAGATTGATTTTGGAGAGGTCGTGTTTTTCTATTGGTTCCGTCCCAAATCTGGCCAGAGACCTTATTACGGTGGGAGCCGTATAGAATATTGTGACCCCGAACTTCTCCGTAACATGCCAGAATCTGTCATTATCGGGATATGTGGGCACACCTTCAAACATAACACTGGTGGCGGCATTCGACAGCGGTCCATAAACAATATAACTATGTCCTGTTATCCATCCAATATCGGCGGTGCACCAGAAGACATCCTCTGGGTGGTAATCGAAAATGTATTTGAATGTCTGGTTTACATAAAGAAGGTAGCCGGCAGTTGTATGCAGAACGCCTTTCGGTTTACCTGTGGTGCCTGAAGTGTATAAAATGAAAAGTGGATCTTCGGCACCCATCTCCTCGACGGGGCATTCATCGCTGATATAATTCGACTGCATTTCGTCGTTCCAGTAAGTTTCCTTTTCTCCCATTTCTATATCATTTCCACACCTCTTGACGATAATTACAGATTCAACGCAGTCAACGTTGGCCAGTGCTTCATCGGCTGTCTTTTTCAGGGGAATAATCTTTCCCGCTCTCATACTACCATCAGAAGTGATTAGCATTTTGCATTGGCTATCCGATATTCTATCTTTGAGAGACTCTGCGCTGAAGCCCCCAAAAACAATAGAATGCATCGCACCTATCCTTGAGCAGGACAGCATAGCTATCGCGAGTTCCGGAACCATGGGAAGATACATGCATACCCTGTCGCCTTTTTTTATGCCTTTCTTTTTCAGCACGTTGGCAAATCTACAGACTTCTTTGTAGAGTTCTTTATATGTGTATTTTTTTACATCGTCTTCCGGTTCACCCTGCCATATCAGTGCAATCTTATCACCGTTTTTCTCCAGATGTCTGTCAAGGCAATTATAACAAACGTTTGTCTTTCCTCCAGCGAACCACGTGAATTTGGCGGTTTCTTTGTCCCATGTAAAGACAGTATCCCATGTTTTGAACCAGTGGAGGTCTTTGGCTTTTTCCGCCCAGAATTTTTCCGGGTCCCCCACTGATTCTTTATACAAATTCATGTATTCCTCTTCGGATTTAACATAAGCCTTTTCCTGAAAACTCTGTGGAGGAGCAAAATGTCTGTGCTCGCTACTCACGGATGAAATGGTCTGTTCATTCATAAAATCAACCTCACTTATATGTCCATTGTCTTCCATTACCTTATCTTCCATTACCTTATTTTGTTTTTGGTACAGAATTGTAAAATATATTTATATATTAAATAAAATCAACGAGATGTTATGGACATAATCTATAACAGGGTTTTTCTGGAACACGATACAGGCATGCATCCTGAAAATAAAAAAAGACTTGAGTGCCTTGGAGAACTTCCCGAAACAAAAATCGAGGCAGATGAAAAGGTTCTTAGACTTATACACACACAAAATTATATTGATAGAGTAAGAGATGCGTGCAGAAAAAGAGAATATCTTGACCCCGATACTATAACTTCAGAAAAAAGTTATGAAGCGGGTGTGAACGCCGTAAATGCAACTATCATGGCATCAGAGAACAATGACTTTGCTATTGTAAGGCCGCCGGGTCATCATGCACATCCGGTTAGATCGAGCGGTTTCTGTATTTTCAACAATATAGCAATAGCGACGGAAAAACTTGTGAAAGAGGGAAAGAGGGTAATGATTTTCGATTTCGACGGTCATCTTGGCGACGGCACAATGAATATTTTTTATGAAACAGATAAAGTACTTTATTGGTCTCTCCATCAGTTTCCTGCTTTCCCGGGAAGGGGGTTTGTTAATGAAATTGGAGAGGGGAAAGGGAAGGGATATACAATAAATAACCCACTTCCACCAGGAAGCGGGGACGACGTTTTCATGGGAGCTATAGAAAGATTCATGCCGGTAGCTGAACAATTTAAACCAGACATAGTTGCCGTGTCCGCCGGTTTTGATGCGCATTATCTGGACCTCCTATTAGAGTTGCGGGTCAGTGCGAACATGTATTATAAAATAGGAAAACTGCTGGGGGGAAAGTTCAAAAATATTTTTGCGACACTGGAAGGAGGATACAATATCGAGATTCTGCCCAAATGTCTTTATAATTTCATAAACGGGATAAATGATAAACAAATATATTACAAGGAACAAGCAACAGATTCGAGAATAATAGCTATTGATGAATTCCAGTCAAGAATGTCTCTTGTGGAAAAGAATATTTCCGAATACTGGAAATTATAATGTGATGCGAAATGCTTTCAAAAAAACTTGAAAAGATGTTTAATCCGCAGTCCATAGCCGTCATTGGAGCGACAAGCAGGAGAGGACATGTAGGTTACTCGCTCATTAAAAATCTGATAGGAAGCGATTATGAAGGCATTGTTTACCCGGTTAATCTTAAAAGGAAAAGTGTTCTTGGAGTCAAGGCATATCCGTCCATCTCCAAGATTCCTGACATAGTGGACCTCGCAATAATAGCGACGCCTGCCGAAACAGTTCCCGCTATTGTAAAAGAATGCGGTGAAACAGGTGTAAGCGGAGTTGTCATAATATCTGCAGGTTTTTCTGAGATAGGCAAGGAAGGGCAGAAGGCAGTAGACATGATATGCAGATATGCAAGGAAATATGACATGAGGATTCTCGGGCCAAATTGTATGGGCTTTATGAAGCCTTCCATAAATCTTAACGCTACGTTTGCAAACAAGTTGGCGCTGCCAGGAAAAATTGCTTTCATATCACAGAGCGGAGCACTGGGAACGGCAATACTTGACTGGTCCGTTTCCCAGAATGTGGGTTTCAGCCACTTTGTTTCAGTAGGAGGGATGGCAGACATATCTTTCAGCGATCTTATAGATTATTTTGGTAACGATACAAAAACCGACAGTATTCTGATTTACATGGAGTCACTGAAAAATGCTAGGAGGTTTCTGAGTGCCGCCAGGGCTTTCGCAAGAGCAAAACCTATAATAATACTAAAAGTAGGAAAAAGCTCTGAGGGGGCAAAGGCAGCGAAATCTCATACTGGGAGCCTTACGGGTAATGACGCGGTTTTTGATGCCGCCTTCAAAAGGGCAGGAGTTTTGCGTGTGAATACCATAGGAGAGCTCTTCGATTGTGCTCAGACTCTGGCAATGCAGAAGAGGCCTCTGGGGGAAAGACTTGCAATCGTTACAAACGCCGGTGGCCCGGGAGTAATAGCTACAGACTCCCTTATTTCCAGAAAGGGCGAGCTTGCTCAATTATCAAATGATACATTGGAAAAATTAAACAAGATAATGCCTCCGGCTTGGAGTAAATCAAACCCCGTTGACGTTTTGGGTGATGCTGACCCAGAAAGATACAAAAGTGCCGTTGAACTCTGTCTGAAAGATGCAGGGGTGGACGGAGTCCTTGTAATTCTGACCCAGCAGGATATGACCGATTCCGTTGCCATAGCAAAAGCTGTTGTTGAAACATCAAAAACATCATTCAAAACAATACTCGCCTCATGGATGGGGGAAGAAGACGTCAGAGAAGCTAGGACCATGCTGAAGAAAGGCAATATACCTTCCTACAAGATACCGGAAAACGCCGTAAGGTCTTTCATGAACATGTATAATTATTCCAAAAATCTTGAATTGCTATACGAGACGCCTTCCACAATACCGCACGCTTTCGTTCCAAATACAAAGAAAAATAGAGAATTAATCGGAAATGTGATTAAGAAGGAAAGAAACGTTCTTACAGAAAGCGAGGCAAAGGAGCTTTTAGCGAACTATGAAATACCCACAGCAAAAAACGGCATAGCAAAGACTGCAGACGAAGCAGAATCGGTTGCATCGA
Source organism: uncultured archaeon (assembly GCA_964554465.1). Taxonomy (GTDB): domain Archaea; phylum Aenigmatarchaeota; class Aenigmatarchaeia; order QMZP01; family QMZT01; genus JAADIF01. Next base: position 22,583 of record CAZKOV010000001.1, on the reverse strand, counting down.
AAATAGGATTTCCCGTGGTAATGAAAATAATGTCTCCTGATATATTGCATAAGACAGAAGTCGGGGGCGTCCGCCTTAATATAAAATCAAGGGAAGAAGCCAGGAAAGCATTCACTGAAATAATGAGTTCTGCCAAAAAGAAAGCACCAAAGGCAGACATACATGGGATCTTCATAGAAGAGATGACATCAAAAAAATATGAACTGCTCATAGGCTCCAAGAAGGATCCCATATTCGGGCCTGCGATAGTCTTTGGAATGGGTGGCGTGGCTGTTGAGGTTTTCAAGGATACAAACGTCGGCCTCCCACCGCTGAATATGGCACTTTCTATGAGACTTATAGAGGAAACCAAAATATACAAACTGCTGAAAGGTTATAGAGGGGTTGAAGGCGTCGACATAAAATCAATACAGTTCCTTCTCTACAAGTTCGCTTATTTGCTAAGCGATTTCCCGGAGATAGGAGACATTGACATAAACCCTTTCGGCGTCGATGAGAAAGGTGGAATGGTTCTCGATGCGAAGGTTATACTCGATAAGAAAGTGATAGGAAGAAAAACAAAACCCTATTCCCATATGGTCATTTCACCCTACCCAAAGGAATATATTACATCGTTCAGGATGAAGAATGGGAAGGGAGTCTTGTTAAGACCTATAAGGCCGGAAGACGAATCCATGGAAGCCGAAATGTTCACTAAATTCTCCGAACAGACACAGCGCTTCAGGTTTTTCACACTAATTAAGGACATAACACACGATCTTCTCATACGTTATACACAGATAGATTATGACAGGGAGATAGCGATAATAGCGGAGATTGAGGAAAGGAAAAAGAAAAAAATGGCCGGGGTCGTGAGATTAATAGCCGATCCCTACAACGAGACAGGCGAGTTTGCTATTGTTGTCGCAGACCCATGGCAGAATCAGGGCCTTGGTAATAAATTCACTGACCATATTCTTGAGATAGCGAAACAAAGGGAAATAAAGAAGGTATATGCTGACTTTCTGAGCGACAATAACGTGATGAAGCATATGTTTGAAAAAAGAAATTTTAGAATAACAAAGGAGGGCAATGTCTATCATGCAGAACTGGAGCTTTAGATAACTTTAAAAAGAAAGATTTCATTTTTAATGAAAAGAAAATACGAGGTATTAACATGAAAGGAATTCTATCAAATAGATGGTTTGTTGTCATAGGAGCTTTGCTTATGCAACTCTGTTTGGGGGCGATATACGCCTGGAGTGTTTTTGTAACCCCACTAAAAAACGATTATTCTTTCACAACAACGGAGACACAGATAATATTCTCTGTTGCTCTCGCGACGTTTGCGGGGGTTATGATATTTGCCGGCAGATGGCAGGATAAAATAGGGCCCAAAAAAGTCGGGCTTATAGGAGCAGTGCTTATAGGATTAGGGTACATTTTAGCAAGTTTCACTGGAGGCTCATTTATCGGGCTTGTTATTACTATAGGTCTGATTGGTGGGGCCGGTATAGGTTTTGGTTACGTTTGCCCGATAGCGGCTTTGATAAAATGGTTCCCGGATAAACGCGGTCTTATTTCCGGGGTTGCTGTAGCCAGCTTTGGGGCGGGTGCATGGGTTTTTGCTCAGATTGCAGATTCACTCATACCATCAATAGGCCTGTTGCGGACCTTTGCAGCATTAGGAATAATATATTTCCTTTTCGTATTCATAGGCGCTCTTATACTGAGAAACCCACCTGTTGGCTGGATGCCGAAAGGATGGTCGTCTTCTAAAAAGGACAGAAAACCGGTTTCCGATTTTTCATGGAAGGATATGCTGGGAACCCACCAGTTCTGGATGCTTTGGATAATCTTTGTAATAGGAGCCGCTGCCGGTTTCATAGTAATAGGCAATCTCGCGCCATATGGCATATATTCGGGTTTAGATACAGTTGTTGCCACTTCAGCTGTCGGCGTTCTGGCATTATTCAATGGAGCGGGAAGAATTGTTTGGGGGACACTATCAGATAAACTGGGCCGTTCTAAAGCAATGGCACTCATGTTTATTTTACAAGGTCTAATGATGTTGGTTTTGATATCAATGGGTTCCAGTCCGTTGTTATTGGCTATTGCCGCTGCGTGGGTCGGATTCAATTTCGGAGGGAACTTTTCTTTATTCCCTTCGGCGACTGCGGATTATTTTGGAACTAAAAATATTGGAATAAATTACGGTCTTGTATTCACATCCTATGGTGTCGCCGGAATAATCGGACCCGTGCTGGCAGGAAGCGTTTTTGACATGACAGGCAGTTACCTTTGGGCATTCATACCCGCAGGAATAGCTTGTTTGGTAGCTGCCGGAATCGCGTTGATTTTGAGAAAACCAAAAGATTAAATCAGCCAATCTCTTTTTCTATTCTTCTTATTTCGCCAAGGGGGGCGCAGATTGTTATTATATCCCCTTCGCGGAGTTTAGTTTTAGATGTCGGTATTATAAGCTCTCCGTTTCGGTTTATGGCAGCAATAGAAAATTTGTTTGCTGCCTCGCTTACGTTTTTTCCGATGAATTTTGATTTTTCGTTGATGACTATCTCAAATACTTCTGCCTTTTCACCTGCGACAAAACCCGAAAGTATTTTACCCGGTCTTTCGATAGCCTGTTTGAGGTCAAGAACGGCAGAATTTGTCGTATTGATTATTGATGAAATGCCTATTTTCATGAAGACCCCTTCGTTGGTAGTGTCGTTAATCCTTGCTACTATATTGGAGACTTTAGACGTCTTTGCTAATTCACATATCATCAAATTGGTTTTATCGTCGCCTGTCATGGCTATAACAGCATTCGATTCTTCTATGTTCGCGTCTTTTAAAATATCGGCTTCGGAACCGTCTCCGTGAAGAACAAGGGCATCCAGTTTTTCAGCCAGAACTTCTGCTCTCTTTTCATCCTTTTCAACAATTATTACGTCGTGTTTTTCTTTTATGAGGAGTTTGGAAAGGGCTTCACCAACCTTCCCGCCGCCGATAATGACAATCTTCATAATACTATGATTGTATTTCCTTTTAATAAAACATTACCATATCCATATTTTAAGTTCTACAGGATTCTTGGAATCCGAGTCTATGCCAATCCTTTTAATCTCATATACCATCGGTCTGTCACTAAGATCTATTGGCAGTCTCCCGCATTCTATTATTATATTATCCGGGTTTGCAAATTCCGTTGCTTTTATTTTCATGTGAATGTTATGTATACCACCCAAAGGGTCTATTTCATGAAGTTCAAGGTCTGTTAAAAGTTGAGGATATCCGGAAACAGCGTCATTGCATGTTGTATTCAGGATTAACATTTTGTTATGATTTATAACAGGCCATTCGTCGACTATGGTGTATTTAGAATGGGGATTCAGAAGAGATACGGCTACTTGAATAACTTTACTTTCCATTTTATCTGATTTGAAGCTGTTTGTAAAAAACGAGACTTCTCCGTTTACATAAGAAAGCGTGTAAATAATTATAGAGAACAATACGAGTGCGGCGAGTATGAACTCGAATATTGTCTGCCCCTTTTCATGTTTCATAGTAATATGTTAGTTAGGTTGATAATATATCATTATAAGACTTTTATTGGTAAGATGTGAATAAATTATCATGAATAAAATCCACGCTTTTACCGCGATTTTACTGCTTTTTATATCCATATCAGGATGCGCAGACATGCCTATACTTTCAGGGTGGTTGGGCGGTACCGAAGTCGAGCAGTACACCCATGATGTTATTATAATCAAAGACATAAAGGTTACACCTACGCCTACACTCAGACCAGGGCAAATGGCAACTCTGAGCATTGTTGTTAAAAATGTACAGGAAATAGGTTTTGATTACAAAAGAGATGTAAAGGTAATTCTTTATGATACCTGCGGTATTTTTAGTATAGAAACAGCAGGTCGTCTATGCAGTGGCGAATGGGATAACCCCGAAACGTGCCGGTTTACAGAATTATACCCCCAGACCGAGCAGGAGGTAATATGGAAACTGAGGGCGAATGATATAAAAGTAGAACAATCATGTGACGTCGGAATCCAAGTTAAATACAGCCACGTAACGGACACTTCATCTTCCGTTGATTTTGCTAACCAAAAGGAAATCGAAAGACTGGTAAGTCAAGGGAAGGGCACCTCAAGTATAGGCAAAATGACCCTTGGGGAAGGACCAGTAAAGCTATATATACAGGTGCCGGATCAGCCGATACTTGTAGGGGATTCTATAGAAACATCAACAGGAATTTTGGAATTCTGGGCGGAGAACAAAGGCTCGGGTATAGTTGATGGCGGTAAGGTTAAGCGGATCCAATTAGGAAATTCCGTTAGCGGGCGTGCAAAATTCAAAAAAACAATGGACGATGAAAACGTTTTGACTTTTATAGATTCACAAGATCCTAAGAACGCGATTACAACTACTTTAACTAACAAAAAGACACCTACACATACATGGATAATAATGCCTGGAGCCGAGCAAATGGGAAAAATCCAAGACAGAATATATTTAGTGGGCAACGTCTCTTACGACTACAAATTCATAAAAAACATCCAATTAACGGTTCAGCCTCTCAGATAACCACTTTTTGGTATATAGAAAATATATAAGAGTTGGATAACCATTATTACATATGAAATCAAGAAAATCGAATAGAAACGGAATGTTTAAGCATCTTCTGGTGATTCCTGTAGTTCTCGTTTTAGCGCTAGCCGGCTGTACTGATATTATGGGCGGTGACACAGGCGCGACAGGAAACGGAATAAACATCAGGAATTTTAGATCCGACTTGACGGACGTAAATTGTAATCAACAAGTCAATATACAGCTTCAACTGCAAAACAACGGAGATTATGATGCACAACTCGCAACCCAGATGTATATGATAGAACCTGTAAAATGGGGGAATCCGTTACAGAATCCATCTAATCCGTTCACATTGAAAGCCGTTACGGATGCAAACGTTGAACCCGCCGTACAAACAGTTTCATGGCAGTTGAGACCAAACTGCGAGATGCTTGATGTTCCGAAAGGAAGGACTATGGATTTCAGTCCGCAGGTAAGGATATATCATACATATAAAGGCGACGTAAAAAGATCAATAACATTCGTTTCGGAGGATGAGCTAAGAGTGCTTTCATCACAAGGCCAGTCACTCGCAATGGGAGAAGAAACAAGATCCAGCGGACCATTAACCGTGACAATAAATACAGTACCTTTCGCGCAGACATTCAACACTTATGCAGACGTCCAGATCCCAGTGAACATAAAGATAAGAAACACTGGATCTGGAAAGGTACCTGGTGATATAAATAATAACTACCCCGTTGCTGTCACTGTAACCGCTCCATCAGGGACAAGCTTTGTAAGCTGCACACCGGATTTGAATTTCCTTACATATGGATACAGCAATATACCTCTGATGAGCATACCCACACCGGTATTTAGCGGAGGCGGTTTCGGTGACACCAGAACAGGATATGTATCCTTATTTACGGATTCAAGCGGTCAGTCGGCTGATATTACATGTCATTTGAGGGTAACTGATGTACAGCAGATAATAAAACAAGAGCGCTTCATAAACGCAAAAATAAGTTATATCTATTACATAGATACTCAGCCACTTACAATAACGGTTAAGAATCCAGCGGGACAATCCACATTCTAATTCTCTTCTTTATTTTATTTTTGGTTTTTATTAGACGTATTTTTATCCTTCTAACACAAAATAAGTATTATGAAATTGCATCTTGCCATTTTTTTGATTATTATAACAGCTATATCTCTTTCCGGCTGTACAGATTATAGTTATAACTTCGGTCCCATACAGTGGAACGTGAACCCGTTCGCAAGCGGGTCCGGGAAGGGGGTGGATATAATATCATTCACTACAGAGCAATCTGTTCTATCTCCGGGGGAAGAAGGAACCTTTGAAGTCAAAATAAAGAACACGGGCTCCGTAGAAGCAACCAACGGTTTCGTTGAATTACTCGGCCTTGACCATACATGGAGCTCTTCGGGCGAAGAGATTCTACCGAACGAGGAAAAATGCAGGTACACGGTGGGACAGGTAACTCTCCTCCCAAAAGATGCTAATACAGGAGCAGCCGGTGGGGAATACGTATGCACGTGGAATTACAGAGCCCCCGGCACACTCCCAATAGGAGAATCAACGTTCGAACCAACTGTAAGGTTGTTTTATACATACAGTACTACAACTGTCAGCAGCGTTACCCTTGTGCCAAAAGAAGAATTAACAAATTTCATTGAAAACGGAGGCACTTTAAAATCCGATGTCATTTCACAGACAAACTCTCCCATAGAAATAACCCTGAAAACGAGAGGTCCGGTGAAACTCGCCGGGGATAAAACAGAATTCCCGATAGAAATAACAATAGAAAATGTAGGAGGCGGTACCGTTTGTCCTGATGTGGGGAAATGTAAAAGAAGCGGAGGACCTGTATGGGATGAACTTATATTGAACATAGATTTACCAGATAGTCTGGATTTCATTGATGAATGTTTTAACGGGAAAACTGTTCATCTCTCGATGGGAAAGTCGCAGATAATAAAATGCAGGCTTGAAATAACAAACCCTGGAAACATAGGTTCAGTCACGCAGAAATACATTAAACTGAATAGCGAATATGGATATTTTCAAGATTCAAAGATGACCATCAGAGTCAAGACTGACTTATAAGAAGGTGCAGATATGAAAAAACGCTCCCTTTTCGGTATTTTGCTGATTTCTGCTTTTTTCCTTTTTTCAGGCTGCATAGATATACCGGATTTAAGTTTCCTTGGAGGAAGTTCGGGGGGCTCTGACAGTAAATTAGGTTTAGTGATAGACACGTTTGAACCTGTAATAAAACAGAAACAGTCAGCGGAGCCAGTAGCTTTCCGTGTCAAGATAAAAAATACAGGATCTGAAGCAGCGTTTGATGTTGCCGCAAAACTCACAAATATAGATGAATTTTTAATCTATAACGAGCCTGTAAAATATTTTAGAACAATACCAGCACAAACGACTAGTGCTGCAGGAGAGGCGCCCGAAGTAACATGGTCATGGGATCTCGATGCACCCGTAGTTCCAAAAGGAACAACAGTTACGTTCAAACCGAGAATGCAGCTCATTTATACATACAAAACAGAGACTGTGCGTTCAATAACGGTTATACCTGAAATTGAGCTCAGGGAATATGTTAACAGCGGAAAACCCTTTCCATCGGAAACAGTCAGTAAGAGTGATGGACCCCTTTCTCTTGATATTGATATAAAAGGACCTATAGCCCATTACCAGAGCATAATAAAGTTTCCCGTATCTATTACAATACAAAATATAGGAGGAGGGATAGTATGCAGAGAGGAATGTCTTGATAGTGAAAGAGACTATAACACCGTAGATCTTTATTTGGAAACCTATGACGTAAGACTCAAAGACTGCGACCTTAATGGTATAAGATTAACCAATGACGTCGCTACAGTTGTTTGTAATGCGGAAATAGACGATTCGATATTTTTCGGTTTGATTGAAATGAGTACCACCAAAACAACTAAAAAGAACCTGAGATTTAATATTGTTTATACATACATAACCGATAAAGTAATAACGCTTACCGTTACGGGAAAATAAAATGAAAATGGACCCGTTGGGAATTTCAAGCAGCCAATTATTTAATATGACAGCATATTTGAACCCAAGACCTCCGGCTTTCATAGAAAGCATCGAATTTTATGCTTGACCGTCATATAAGACCGGCGCTCCAATTGCTCCAGAACATCCTTACAGGATATTCAAACCAAGCTGAGCTACGGGTCCATAATCTATATTAATTCTTGGTCAAACTTTAAAAACATTCCAGAAGATGGACTGGAATGATTATAAACATTACGGCAAATTATCAGTATGGAAAGGATTAGAGCAATAAACACACTCAAAGAAGAACTGGAAACGCGCGGTTTTACGAATATAGAAGGAGGAGGATGTTTTGACATTATATCTAAGAGAAAGGAGACTTATTTAATAAAAATCCTATCAAATCTGGATTCTTTTACTGAAAGCGAATCAAGGAATATGAAAATAGCGTCTTATTTCCTTTCAGCGAAACCTATAATAGTAGCAACAAGAACAAGAAAATCTATAATGAAGGAAGGTGTTTTACATAAGAGGTTCGGGATTCCGGCATTATCCAACGAGACCTTCTTAGATCTCACAGACGGTACTGCCCCTAATATAATATCTTCAAGAAGCGGAATGACGATAGAACTTAACACAGACAAAATTTCAAAGGAAATGACCGAGAAAGGATTTTCTCTTGATTTGATATCGACTTATCTTAATATATCAAGAAACACCGCAAAAAAATGTCTACATGGCGGCAGATTCTCGCTGGGACTTGCGAAATCACTTGAAACCACGCTGGGAATAGATATAAGCAAAGATTTAGAGTTATCAATCAAGCATAACTATGAGAGAATAGAGCCTTCAACGAGGTTTGAAAGACAGGTATTGGATCATGTGAAGAAAACGAACATAGAATGCAGTCTCATTCACAGATCCCCTTTCAATTTCGTAGCTAAGGGGGAGAAAACAACAATAGCAAAAGCATCCGACAATATCACACTTTTAAAAAGAGATTCAGCGAGAATAAAATGTATAGCAGAAGACCTCGATATGAAACCTTTACTTATAACTGAACAAACAAAACGTAACGAAATTAACGATATACCTGTTCTGACTATAAGAAATATGAGAAAAGAAGATTTCCATCACATCATAAGATAATTTGAAATTATGTCAGTCAAAGAACATAATTTCTAAATGTTTTTAAAGCTTCTGGTGTTTATTAATATCAATATTTTATAAGAGGTGAGGAATATGACAAACGGAAACACACAACCGATATTCATTCTTGCTGAAGGAAGCAAAAAAACATCAGGAAAAACAGCACAGAAAAATAACATAGAAGCGGGTAAACTAGTCGCAGAAGCTGTTAAATCAACGCTCGGCCCAAAGGGAATGGACAAGATGCTGGTAAATTCTATTGGCGATGTTGTCATCACGAATGATGGTGCAACAATATTAAGTGAAATGCAGATAGAGCACCCTGCAGCTAAAATGATGGTAGAAGTAGCGAAAACGCAAGATGATGAAATAGGTGACGGAACGACAACGGCCGTGGTTATCGGAGGAGAACTGCTAAGTAAGGCGGGCGATCTGCTTGAAAAACAAATACATCCAACCGTTATCACAAAAGGCTTCAGAATGGCCAGAATAAAGGCGTTAGCCGTTCTCGATTCTCTGGGAGAAAAAATCACAATAAACGATAAAGATCTTATGAAAAACATTGCTACGACGGCAATGACGGGAAAATCAGCTGAAAGATCATCAGAAAAGCTTTCAAACATAGCGGTTGAGGCAGTAATTAAGATAGCAGAAACGGTTAACGGAAAAACGGTCGTGGATACAGAAAATATAAAAATAGAAAAGAAGCAAGGAGGCTCCATGGCAGATACCGAAGTCATAGATGGTGTAGTCATCGATAAGGAAGTAGTTCATTCTGGAATGCCTAAAAGAACGGAAGATGCAAAGATACTTCTTGTAGATTCAGCACTCGAAATAAAAGACTTGGAAGGGGATGCAAAGATAAGCATAGATTCCCCGGAAAAACTTCAGGCGTTCATGGAAAACGAAGAAAAAACACTGAAAGAAATAGCAGATAATGTTATAAAGAGCGGAGCCGATGTTGTTCTTTGCCAGAAAGGCATAGACGATATGGCACAACACTACCTTGCAAAAGCAGGCGTCATGGCTGCAAGAAGGGTGAAGAAATCCGACATGGAAAAGCTTGCAAAAGCAACGGGCGGGAAGATAGTTTCTGATTTGAAAAACATATCTTCGGGCGATCTTGGCCATGCAGGCCTTGTAGAAGAAAAGAAGATTGGTGGGGAAGAAATGCTCTATGTCAGGAAGTGCAAGAATCCCAAATCTGTCACGATAATGATAAGAGGCGGCAGCGAGCATATCGTGGAGGAAGTCGAGCGTGCAATGGAAGATGCTGTAAAAGGCATTGCGGCAGCTCTTGATCTGGGAAAGGTAGTCCCGGGTGGGGGCGCAATTGAAATCGAACTTTCAAGAGAACTTCGCAAATATGCAGAATCATTCAAAGGAAGAGAACAATTGGCAGTAAACGCTTTTGCAGAAGCACTTGAAGTCATCCCGAGAAGTCTCACCGAAAACGCCGGTTTGGATCCTATAGATAAAATTGCATTACTCAGGGCGGAACATGAAAAAGGCAACAAAAACGCAGGACTTGATGTTTTCTCAGGGGATGTAAAGGATATGTCATCACTTGGTATCGTAGAAGCTTTAAAAATAAAACTCCAAGCAATTGAATCTGCATCGGAAGTAGCAGAAATGATATTAAGAATAGATGATGTGATAGCAGCAGGTTCAAGCGAAAGAATGCCCATGATGCCTCAGGGCGGCGAAGGTGGAATGCCACCGATGATGTAAGAGGGAATATAACTCTTCCTTCTCTCTCTTTTTACGCTATCTGCAGCATTTATATAGGGAAAGAGCTATAATATTTATCATGGCCTTTGAAGACGATGAATACGAAATTATACCGACTTCTCCTGTACGCAGGATGGAAAAAAGATTAGATAAGTTGGAGCAGGGCAGCTACCCTAACGAGGTTAGAAAACTTATAGAACAAGTAGTCGAGTTAATAAAATCCAATCAAAAGATAATTGATGATAGCATAAAGGCAAACAACGAACTTCGTGCGGAATTATCCAAGATTCCTGACAGTATAAATAATCTTGTAAATCACATGAATGAGTTTATGAAACTTCTGGAAGAGAGTGCGACGGAGGAAGCCGTATCAGACGTATCCAGGGAAACGATGGAACCTTTATTATCCAAGATGACAGAGCTTGTGGAACAGAACAAGAAAAGCTATGAAGCGACGCAGGCAACTCTGGCAACGCTTGACATGATAGAAAAGCGTTTAAAGAGAGTTTTCATGCAGCAATCTGTGGCCACACCGCAAACATCCCAATCAATGCACAGGCAAATGCCGCCACCGCAGCAATATAATAGATGAGGTGAACTCTACATGAGCAGAAAAATGAAAGGTATAACGCCCATTATTTCGATAATTATACTTCTTTTAATCACTATAGCTCTGGCGGCCACGGCTTATAGTTATCTCAGCGGATATCTGTTCGGGCAGATAGGCGGCTCTTTTAGCATTCCAAACGGTGGGGCTTTCTGTTCAGGAGGAACGATTACTGTTATTGTAAGAAACGATGCCGTTGATGGCAATCTAACTAATTCCGATTTAAACATATTGACAATAGACGGGAATGATGTCAGTGTTAGTGCTTCAACAATAGATTTAGCACCGAAAAAATCGGGGCGTTTGTTAAATGTTAATCCTTACGGGACGGGGAATCATGAGATTGTGATAGGTACCACGTCTAATGTAATAAGACAAACAGTTTATTGTCCATAAATTAAGATAACCGGTCAATTCAATAATTCCTTAAATTTTTCTATATCTCTTATTTTTCCCTGAGAAAAATCATGTCTTCCACCGCCCTTGCCTTGGCATTTTTCAATTATTTTATCAAACTCTGTTTTTGCATCAGCTTTCCCGCTTTTCGCTATTATATCTCCCTTTTCATTTGCAAATATTATTATAACTGCCGGTCTTTTCTCTGATATTTTCTCTGCAAGGTTTATCATGAATTTTCTGTCACCTTCGATTATTTTCAAAAACCTGTTATTCTCTATTTTTTCTTTAAACACATCTACAAGTTCATCAATAGACTTTTCCATCTCTTTTTCGAGTAATTTCTTTTGATATTTCCATAAACTGAATATGGTTTCAGATAGTTCGGAAAGAGATTTTAT
>CAZKOV010000001.1:0-10563 GCA_964554465.1 uncultured archaeon | reverse complement strand
GTACCCCCGCATGCTTCTACATCGAATATATCGTTATTCTGATGTATATTCACAACTCTGACAATTTTTCCAGGAGAAGCTCCACCCTGATACAAAACAAACCCAAATTTGCCTTCCGCTTCATTTCTGGGCATAAATTGTGAATCTACGGGAATTCCCTTTTTGATGACTTCATTTGCAAGTTTCTCTATTTTTTCAAGGTCTTCATAAGAAAATGGAAGGAAATGAGTAAGATCTATTCTTGATGTTTTAAGGCTCTTTTGGGCCCCGGCCTGCCATATATGTTTTCCGAAAAGCTTTCTGGCGGACCCGGAAAGTATATGAGTACCTGTATGCATTTTCATAAGTTCGTATCTTCTGTTCCAGTTTATTTCTCCCTTTACTTTTTCGTCTTCTTTAAAGACGCCTTCCATCAAATGGAAAGCGACACCTTCGAATTTTTCTACTTTTTTAACATCTTTACCGTTTATTTTACCTATATCATAAGGCTGTCCCCCGCCTTCGGGATAGAATAATGTATTTTTAAGAGCTATCCATGTTCCTTCATTGTTCTTCACAATCTTCACGACCACGCTATCAAACGATTTTGCATATGGATTTTCATAAAAAAGGTAATCTGTTTTTTTGAGATTAACTATATCGAATTTGGATTCCTTCTTTTCCTCATCTTCATGGGACATGTGCTTTTCGGTAATTTTTGAGTAGAAATCATCAGGAACATTGATTTTTATATTCCCGTTCTTTGCCGTTTTTCCTATGATTTCCGGTGTTATTCCATGGGACACATAAAGTTTTTCCATAACATCTTCCGTTATTGTTCCCGATTCAATTTCTTTTGCTATTATACTCTTTGAACGTTCTAACGTGTTTTCATATCTCTTTTTTTCAACGTTATAAATCGTAGCAAACATTTCTATGCTCTCAGAAAGCTCAGGAAATAATGGTTTTAAGAACTCTGCATGCATTTCTGAAATCTTTTCTATTTCAAAACTTAAATCAAATTCTTTCATGAATGAGAGAGATCGTCTCAAAAGAACCCTGAGATTGTATCCTCCGCCAACGTTTGAGGGTATACCAGCATCTGTTATCGCGAATAATAACGTTTTTACATGATCGGCTATTGCGTAAAGTGCCTGCATCGGGCCTACTATCTTTTCTAATTCTTTTATATCGACATCCAGTTTTCGTGCAATTTCAATTCTGTTACCTTTTACGTCTCTGACCTCATCAAAATCCAGACTACCGGCCAATTTTGAATATCTTTCAAAAAGTTCATCTTCACCTATTCCTGCCTCTTTTTTCATCCATTTTATGACAGGACCAAAAACAGATTCATAACCATTATAAGTTCCGTTTGAAAACCATACAAGTCTTTCATGACCCCATCCCACATCAATTACTTTTTGAGGGAGTTCAGTATAACTTTCTCCGGATTTCGTAAACTGTGAAAAAACTGAATTCACTAATTCAAGGCCCAAAGAGAACGTTTCCATGCAAGGTCCGAATTGAGAAAAATCGGGCATTGACCAGACATCTTCCATATAAATCAATCTATCCTCGGGAATCCCCATAACACTGTTTAAGAAGTTGAAATTGAGTTCTATACATTTATCTTTCCAGTAATTTCCAAAAGAGTGCTGGCCTCCCATAATAAAGGACGTGTGATGCCTTCCTGTAATGCCGACGTTGGGTATATCATTGAACCTGAGGCACATCTGAGGAACAACCAAAGGATCAGCGGGATATTCCATTGTCATTTTTCCTTCATCAATTCTCTGGAAATCCTGTATTGATGCAATCGTGAAGAAGAGGTCAGGCCTCCATCTATCAACGACCGGATACCTTTTTACCGATTCATGGCCTTCATCTTTGAAGAACCTTTCAAAAGCTCTCCACGTTTCTATATAATCCATTTTCTTTTTTGTTATGGTATTTCCGATAAAGCCGTAGTCTTCACACGACGAATCACTGCATATTTCCCTGTCGGGATCGGTTGTCCAGAAGTTCCTTCTGCATTTAGAGCATTTTTTTCTTATAAATCCCTTTTCTTTGAATATTTCGAGTTCATAATGCTTCTTCCAATCTTCTGCGAATTCCTTTCTAAGACCGTCTTTAGTGAGCATAATATACCTATATATTCAATTTAAGATAAAATTATAGGTAATAAGAATAAAAAGAAAACGACATTTCTGACACTCGGTTATCACATAAGAATAAAAAGAAAACTAGCCCTTCTTACGTATTCTTGGGGATTTTCTTTTTATTGCCCTCTTTTTAGAGAGCTTTAGATTGCCCCCATTCTCGATTTTTATTACCATTAATTTGGTCTTTACTGCAACGTCTACGTTGACGGATATGGTATCTATCCCTTCTTTTATAAGAAATTCCACGTATTCTGGATAATTACTCGGTGCTTCCCCACAGATTCCGACATGCCTCTTGAATTTATGTGCAGTTTTTATCAGGTGTGATAAAGATTTCTTAACAGCGTCGTTCCTTTCATCAAATTCAGACGAGAGCTTTTCGTTATCCCTGTCTATTCCTAAAGTAAGTTGTGTTAAGTCATTTGAACCTATGGAAAATCCATCAAAATATTTAGAGAACTGATCTGCCAGTATTATGTTTGAAGGTATTTCAGCCATAGCATATATTTCAAGTCCGTTCTTCCCTCTTTCGAGCCCCTCGGATTTCATTATTTGAAGAACTTTCTTCGCTTCGTTTATTGTACGGCAGAAAGGTACCATTACCTTGAGGTTTGTAAGTCCCATGCCGTCTCTTACACTTTTAATTGCACGACATTCCAGACGGAAGGCGGGTTCATAAGACGGATGAATATAACGTGAAGCGCCTCTCCAGCCTATCATGGGATTTCTTTCTAGAGGCTCAAATTTTGCTCCTCCTTCAAGGCTTGCGTATTCGTTTGATTTGAAATCGGCTAATCTGAGAATAACAGGTCTTGGATAGAAAGGTACAGCTATTCCTGCAAAACCTTCGGATAATTTCTTCACATATTCATCTTCTCTGTGCTGCTCTATCATATGAAGTGGGTGCTCACCTATGAAGGAACTTGTGATGAATTCTTCACGTGCAAGTCCAATCCCGTCAACGGGAAGATATGAAGCTTCCAGAGCCTCTTCAGGAATACCGGCATTGACAAATATTTTTGTCTTGGTGGATTTCAGTTTATCCAGTTTGATGCCCTGAAGTTTGTATTTTAATATACCTTGACGGACAACACCCCCTTTTTTTGTGCAATCCACTGTGACAGGCTGGCCACCTTTAAGTATCTTTGTAGCGTTTCCAGAACCTATAATGCATGGTATCCCTAGTTCACGGGAAACGATTGCAGCATGACAAGTAAGGCCGCCTTTGTCTGTAACAATAGCAGAAGCTATCTTCATTATAGGTTCCCAGGAAGGATCTGTCATATCGGTGACTAGTACCTCTCCTGCTTTGAATCTTTCTATCTTGTTCACGTTCTTAATGATATTTACTTTACCTTGGCCAATCTTCCTTCCGATTGATTGCCCCTTTACAAGAATCTTTCCTTCTTCAAGTAGAATGTATTTTTTCAATGAAGTCGATTCTTTTACACTGTGAACAGTTTCCGGTCTAGCTTGAAGTATATACAACTTATGGTCATCTCCTTTGGCCCATTCTATGTCCATGGGTCTCCCGTAATGTTTTTCAATTTTCATCGCATATTTTGCGAGTTGCAGGGCATCGTTTTCGGAAAGCACATAACGTTTTTTCAGATGTTCCCCCACCTTCACGTTTTTATTACCATTCTTCGTTCTGATAAGCATATGTTCCTTGGTTCCTAATTTTTTCATGATCACGGATCCGGTTGGCTTGAATACGTGGAATTCGTCGGGTGTGACCTTTCCCTGGACAACGTTCTCTCCAAGACCATAACTTCCTTCGATAACTACAGTATTATTGAAACCCGTATCAGGGTCTATTGTAAACATTACACCGGCTATACGGGAATTAACCATCTGTTGGACACCGACAGAAAGCGCAACTTCAAAATGATTAAATTTCTTATCGACTCTGTAACTTATAGCTCTGTCGGTGAAAAGGGAAGCAATACAGTGCTTGACGGCTTTTATTATGTTTTTCTTTGTAATGTTAAGATATGTATCTTGTTGCCCTGCGAAACTGGCATCAGGCAGGTCTTCTGCAGTCGCGGAACTCCTTACAGCGACATAAAACTCCTTTTCCCCCGTTTTCCCCCGTATTTCATGATAATGATCCAATATTAGTTTTTCTAAATCTTCAGGCAGTTTTGCCCGCGTAACGGCCCTCCTGATATTCCTGCCCGCCTTTTTCAGCATGGACATGTTATGCGTATCTAGTCCTGTAAGGTTTTTCTTTATTATTTCCTCGAGACCTGTTGTTTTTATGAAATACCAGTAAGCTTTCGATGTTATTGCAAAACCGTATGGTACAGGAACGTTGGTTTTTGATATCATCTCACCAAGTGATGAGTTCTTTCCACCAACAAGAGGCGTGTCTTCTTTCCCGAGATCATCAAACCATAAAACAAGCTTATCCGATTTATTTTTCTTCATAGTTTAATCTATTAAATCTTGCTACTTTATATATTTGGCTGAGTATTATGATGGCTAAAAAAGTCGATAAAAACAGAAGATAAAGTTAAAAAGAAAGGTTTATTTATCCAAACAGAGCACCAAGACCTGCTGCAGCTTCTTCGGCTTTCTTTTCTGTGTCATCTTCTTTCTTTTCCTCTTTTTTCTCTTCAGCTGGAACTGCATCACCACCTGTTGCTGCAGGTGCCGGAGCTGCCGCTGTGACAACCGCCTTGGAAATCGCTTCCTCGATATTGACGTCCTTTAAGCTGGCGACGAGTGCCTTTATTTTCGCTTCATCCGCTTTTTCACCAGTAGATTCAATAACTTTCTTAACAGCATCCTCTGTTATTTCTTTTCCCATGCTGTGAAGAAGCATTGCCGCATATACCATTTCCATAGCCATTACCTCCATTAATTATTCAATTTAGCCGCATTCTTGACGGCATTCATCTGACTTTGCGCTTTTACAAAAATATTTCCAATAGTCTCTTTAGTAACAATATCCGCGTTTAGTGCAAGATTTATTGCTTTTTGATGTGCTGTTGTTACAAGGAACGCAATAGTTTCTTTTGTCGGATATTCCACGTTGTATGCCAAATTAAATGCATTCCTGTAAGCATTTTCGATTTTATTTACGTATTCCTCAAGCGGAACGAACAATATCGATTTATCAAATACCATTCCATTATCCCACGCAGCGAGAAGATTAAGGCCTATTTCCATCGGTTGTATACTGAGTTTCATGAAAAGATCAGCATGATCCTTTGTTATCTTTTCTCCTTCCTTAAGTACCACTGTGTCATTCTTAACGGCAATTTTATCTCCTTCAACACCGGCTGGGATTTTTAATCTTTGTAAATCCCCGATTGCCGGTCCAGGGGGAAGTGGCGTAGGTCCAGCCTTTATTACTATATCTTTCGGGGCGATGTCCCCGGCCTTTGCGTTGGCAGGTGATTTGGCTTTTTCTATTATGCGGGCAAGTTCAAATATATTAGAATTACTAAGAAGGAGTGCCGGATAATCACCAACATATTTGTCAAGATTTTCAATGTTTTCCTTGTCTGTCTCCTTGAGTAATTTCTTAACAAGAGCTTTCTTTACAACAGTTATTTTTGCCTGTGAACATAATTTATCTTTCATTTCCTGAAGCTGTTTTGCTGGGAGTTTATACATATCAAGAATACCGATAACTGAGTATTTCTGCACTTCCGGTTTTATCTTTTTATATTTTTGTTGATTTCTTTTGGATACCATCATTACACCTTATAATTCCACTTTTAAACTCCTCCCCATTGTGAGTTTTACATGCACGGATTTTACATTATTTCTCCCTTTAGGAAGCTTCTCTGAAACCACATTGAAAACGTGAAGGGCGTTCTTTGCGACTTGCTCCTCAGTCATTTTGTCGGTTCCTATAGGTGCATGAACTACTGGAGTGTCCTTTGTCTTTATTTTCACCATTCTTTTTGCAAGTGCAACTATTCCGTCTATTTTCGCTTTAGGAGGAACAGGTTTTGGCATTTTTCCTCTGGGAGCTAAAATCATACCGAGGGCTTTACCTACTAGAGGCATTAAAGGAGCCTCTGCAAGCCACATATCATATTCGATTGCTAGTTTTCTTATTTCCTTTTTCTTCCCAGCCAGCTTCTCTATTTCGGGCTTAGTTAAAACACGGTCTGCAAGTTTTTTAGCCTCTTCTGAAAGAGTATCTGCAATGAATATGACTTTTATGTCCTTACCCCTACCTTCAGGCAAAGGAATCTCCAAATTAAACTTGCTTTCAGATTTTTTCATGTCCATGTTTTTGAATTCGATAGACATATCCCAAGTCTGGGAAAATTTCCTTTCCTTCGATTCTGATTTAGCCTTCTGTATAGCGTTCAAGAATCTTTTCATTCTATACCTCCTACCGAAGTAGTTAAGTTTAGCGGATTAATTATGATAGTAGTTAGATTGTACCAAAAATATATAAATCTATGCCAACGAAAGAAATTCGGTTATCAGATGACTTTCTTTGTAATATAGAAATTTACACTCTTTCTAAATTCATTATTATTTAAAATCCTTTTTTCCATCTCTTTTTGATCCAAAATTTTGTATTTTGCCGCAACTTCAGCTATTTTAGAGGCAATTCCGGCTTCCATGAGTTCAGGAGGCTTTCTTTTGAAGAAATGTTTTAAAAGGATTTCAGGGCTTTCATGGTTTCTTTTGATTTCTGCAACAAAAAAATTGCCTTCTACAAAAACTCTTCCTATATTCTTATATTTCGTTACAAACTGCCGTGAATGTTTTTTATTAAGAACTGGAGGGCCAACTATTTTCCTTATTGAAGGCAATTTCCACGTTTCCATTTCGAATATTATCATGATATTCTTTTCATCAGCATATTCTATCGAACCCAAGACCATGAATTCGTTATCTTTTAGTATTCCTGTAAGTCGCCTTGACGTTCTTCTTATCTGGGACCATATTATATCGTCGACTACATCGAAACGCGGGAATTCCAGTCCAATTAATTTTGTTTTTCTTTTCTTAAGCAGATTCAAGACATTTTCCCCTAATATCTTTTTGTTTTCCATGAAAAAGAACTCTTGTGAAGGTTTCTTCATGAAATCTTCACATATCTTCACAAATAACATGAAATTTTCAGGTGAAAGTGCCGCAGCCACATTTCTTTTGGAGTCCGTGGGGTCAATGGCTATGAGAGGATGATTTTTTGTTATTTCTTGGATTTTTCCCATGTCCGCGTGTTTTTCTATGTCTATAAAAACCTGTGGTTTCCAAGAAGATGCAATTTTGATAAGATTGGAAAAACTTTTGAATTCCAGTATAAGAATCTCACATAAATAACCTGAAAATCCCTTCGTTTTTACATCTGATCCGTATACATCAATAGATTTTGTGAATTTTTTCAGAAGTCGGACTTCATCTGCAAGTTTTTTTGTAATATTTTTTTTCATATACATATTATGAAACGGTGTCCTGTCAACGGCTGATTTCATCTCTTCTATTTTTTTTAATTTATAACAAGGAACAAGATCAACACTAAAGTCTCCAAAAAATCCCTTTGTATAAGGATGTTCTGCATAGGCTATTTCATGTGAACCCCCAACAGTTTCCATAATTTTTTTGCCTATTCTAAGGCCGGTGGTTTGGAGTTCACCTTTAGTATATTCTTTTGGAAATAAAATGAACAAATCAAACTCTTTTTTATCGGATAGCCATGTGTTACGTATGAAGGAGCCGGAAATTGTATAATCCAGACCTAAAGGTGTTATTATCTTTTTCGTTATTTTCGTTATTTTGTTTATTACGTCTTTCATTCGTTTTTCTTCCTCTTTAGAGGGTTTTATTTCCTTTTTGACATCATTAAGAATAGTGTTTATATCACTCATATTGATAATATTTACTTTAATCCTTTAAAACGTGGATTAAATCCTTTATTCTGTCTGAAAAGTAGAGATTTCAAAAGTGAGATTTCGATATTTTCAAATTAGTTTTGTTATGATATAATAAAGTCTATGCATAGCGATTTATTTGTTTTGTAGATTGTTTTATAGCGATTTCTGTAATTAAAACCTGAAAATTATTTAAAATCTTCATATAAATTATATGTAATATATGCTAATCGCTATGCAGCACATATGTATAGTCTGCGGATCCCCACAATTTCTAATAGAAGGCTAAAAACATATTTGACGTCGTCAAATTTAGGAGTTCAATTTATAAATATTCTGAACATTTTAGAAATGGATAAAAGTTTAAAAGACAACAGAACATATAGATATAAGCTATTACGCAATTAATAATCCTCTATTCACTCATAATTTAGGTAATTTGAAGGCGAAACGTGACAGGTTTCCTACAAAATTCCCTATATAGGAAGCGAAGGCGAACCTCCAGAGGAATTATTTATATTGCGTGATATCTTTTGTGGTATTACGCCGTTTTTTCTGAAAACGGCAGACACTTTACATAAGTAATTACGGAGGTTGATGTTCATGTCAAAACTTGCACCAGCATCAATAAAATACGTTATAAAGGCAAATATTACAGCAAAAGGTGTAATAGAAAAACCCGATGTCATAGGAGCTATATTTGGCCAGACAGAAGGCCTTTTGGGCTCGGATTTGGATTTAAGAGAGCTCCAGAGAACGGGGAGGATAGGAAGGATAGAAGTTAATATAAAATCCGATAAAGGAACCTCTACAGGCGAAATAATAATTCCATCTTCGCTGGATTCGGCAGAAACAGCCCTTATTGCGGCTACAATGGAAACTATAGACAGGGTGGGCCCCTGCATCGCAAAGATAAAACTCGAAACTGTAGAGGATACTCGTTCGGCTAAAAGAAAATTCGTCGTTGATAAGGCAAAAGAAATATTAAGAAAGCTCATAAGTGACGGAATGCCGGATATAACTGAGATATCAGAAGAATTAAAGGAGGCCGTGAGAGTCGATGAAGTTACAACGTATCAGGGCCTTCCATGTGGTCCAAACATGTTGGACTCCGACAACGTCATAATATTGGAAGGCAGGGCAGATGTTGTAAACCTTCTTAAATACGGAATAAGAAACACGATAGCTATTGAAGGAACATCTATACCGCTTGCGGTTGTGAATATATGCAAACAAAAAATCACAACAGTGTTTTTTGACGGAGATAGAGGCGGAGAACTTAACTTAAAAGCACTTTTAGAAGTGGCAGAAGTGGATTATATCGCAGTGGCTCCGCGAGGTATGGAAGTTGAAGAGCTGTCCAAGAAAGAGGTATATAAGGCTCTGAGAGATAAGATATCAGCAGAGCAATATAAACTTGAGAATAAGGAATTCTTTAACAATAACGGTGAAGAGGAGACAAAAAATGCAAGTTCACGTGAAAAATATAGAACTACAAAGACAAATAAAAGGGATTTTAAATCTACAAAGAAAGAGTCCCAAGAAGAAAGTAAAGCAACAAAAGAAAGATTATTACCTGAAAAAGAATTTGAATTATTCTCTAAAACACTTGAAGATATCATAGGTACACGGGCGGCATGCATATTCGATGCTGACTATAAAATACTAGGAAAAGTTCCGGTAAAGGAACTTGAGTCAGTTTTAAAAAGTATAGAAAATCCCCACGCTGTAGTCTTTGACGGTAATGCAGACAATGATCTTGCAAGCGCCGCAAAGGCGAGAGGCGTGAAATACCTCGTAGGAATGAAGAAAGAAAAGATAATATCCTCATCGGCTATAAAGGTTCTGGAAAAAGATGAGCTAAAGAAAAATGAATAGGATGTGAAGATTTTATGAATATGTGAAGTTGAATCAGTTCTTCACATCTAAAATTTTCATTTCACCTTTAATCGGTATTATTTCCAGTTCATTATTATAGATTTTTATTTCACCGATTATGTTTATTTTATTCCCCCTTTCCAGATTGGATTTGAAATATTCCGCATTTTCTAAAAGGTCTAATGTGCTATTCCATATGACAACTTTTATACTTCCCGTATCATCTTTAATCTCCAAAAAAATGTGACCTTGTTTATTAAAATTTACCTCATCTATGAAGCCTGTTATATTTATTATGTCGTTAACATGACTATCATTTATATCTCCTATTTTGACGGGATTTATATTGGATGAGTTCATTACGAAATATAAGAGAATTATACCAACAATAGCTCCCAATAGAGATACATATTTTAGCATAAAATCTTCCATGATTATGAATAAATTAATAGTATATTAATCTATGTGAAATAAATGTGAATATATTTAAACTTTGTATGTATTATTATGAATACATATGAAACAAAAAAATGAAAATGTGAATTTATTCGGTTGGAAGAAGAATCCTTTCACTTTTAAGATACTACCGGACATTTTTATCGGTTATGAAAAGGAAATAGAAACAATAGAAAATAGTATTAAAGGAAATAGTAAAGTTGGCATTCTTCTGGGTCCTACAGGCTCAGGTAAAA